>NZ_JBWKZB010000056.1:0-27860 GCF_059424105.1 Pseudomonas sp. GW456-E7
CTCCGGCCCCCGGCTATTTTTCACCAGCCAATAATCCTCGCCATCTTCGGTGCCATAACCAACAATAAGCACGGCGTAATTCAAGTCCTTCTCATTGCAACTGTCATCATTCAATACCCCGCCGGAGTAACTTCGAAAGTTGTCAGAGGCGTCAATCGCCGCCGCTACAGGCGCCTTGGCAACGGCCTGACGCAGTGCCTCCTCATCGCCCGCGGGTATATTCGTATAGGTCACCGTATTGGCCGCGACAGCCTTGATTACGCCAGCATTACAGTGCCCCCCACCGCCGCCCGCGTAGGGGTAATACTCTTCCGACTGAATACCGTTCTGCTTGACATAGTCATAGGTGTAATCCATCAGCCCGCCATCACAACCCTGATTACCTTGCTCACTACTGCAATCGAGGATTTGCTCCGCGGAAAGATCAACCAGTCTTTCCGTTTCCAAAAACAATGCGCCCTCCAGGGCACCCACGGCTGAAAAAGCATAACTGGAACCACAAGCCCCCAATTGCTTCACGCTGGTAACCGCTCCCCTGGTACGCCAGTCCACTGAGCTGGGTATGTCCATAGCCTGTGCCGTAACAACACAGCCGCCAACCAGAATGAAACATGAGAGTTGCCAAAACCTCATTCTTAGCCCCTGCTTTTTATAAATTTTTTCAGTTACCTCGCTACGTCAGTGAAATGAAAGACCAATCAGCCAAACCCAACAACTGTCAAATCTGACAGTTAATCAATACTGTTTAGCTATAAAAACCAGAGCAATTCGCATTGAAAAATATAATCGGGAGCAGGCTCGCTCCCGACGTTGCAAACCCGTCAGATTCGGAACTGCCCGACCAGGCTGCCCAGGCGCCGACCGAGCTCGGCCAGGCTGCGGGAAGTCTGCGCGCCGAGCTGGGTTTCGTCGGCGACGTTATCCACCGCCACGGCAATCTGATGCACGCTGCGGTTGATCTCTTCGGCCACGGCGGTCTGTTCTTCAGCGGCGCTGGCGATCTGCGCGTTCATCGAATTGATGGTCGCGATCAACTGGGCCATGGTGTCCAGCGAAGCCCCCGCCTCGTTGGCCTGGGCCGAGGTACCGTCGCCCGCCTCGCTGGAGCGACGCATCGCCTCCACCGCCGACTGGGTGCCGGCCTGCAGGCGGTCGATCATGCCCTGGATTTCCTGGGTGCTGATTTGCGTGCGGCTGGCCAGCGCCCGCACTTCATCGGCCACCACCGCAAAACCGCGCCCGGCCTCGCCGGCACGGGCAGCTTCGATGGCCGCGTTGAGCGCCAGCAGGTTGGTCTGATCGGCAATCGAACGGATCACCCCCAGCACGCTGACAATCGATGACACGTCTTTTTGCAGGCTGTCGAGGGACACACCGCTGCTGCGGATGTCGTCCACCAGCGCATGGATCTTCTCGATGCTGCCAGCCACCACCCGCTTGGCCGCCTGGCCTTCTTCATCCGTCTGTTGGGCTGCCACCGCGGCGTTCTGCGCGCTCTTGGCCACTTCCTGGGCCGCCGCCGACATCTCGTTGATTGCCGTGGCTACCTGATCGGTTTCATGGCGCTGACGCTCCATGGCCTGATCAGAACGATTGGCCTGGTCGGACACCTGGTTCACCAGCCCGGTCAGTTGCGTGGTCATTTCGCTGATCTGGCGTACCAGCCCGTGGATCTTGTCGACGAACCGGTTGAACGAGCCGGCCAATTCGCCCAGTTCGTCCTGGCTGGTGATGGTCAGGCGGCGGGTCAGATCGCCCTCGCCCGCCGCGATGTCGTCGAGGTTGGCTTTCATCAAATGCAACGGACGCAGAATGGTGTTGGCCAGCAACATCCCGGCAGCGGCGATCACCAGCAACACCACGACCGCCACGCCGACGATGCTCAGCACCATGCCTTGCATGCGCTCCTGAACCTTGGCTTCGACCACCGCCACTTGTGCTTCGATGCCGTCGAGGTTGACCGAGGTGCCGACCGCCATGTCCCACTTGGGCAGGTATTCGGTGTAGCCGAGCTTGGGCACCAGCACCTGGGTGTTGCCGGGCAATGGCGAGCTGTATTGCAGGTAATGCGTACCGTCCTTGGCCACTTTCACCAGGTCGCGGTTGACGTAGACACCGTTCGGGTCGCGGTTGTCCTTGAAGCTCTGGCCTACGCCTTCGGGGCTGTTGGCCTTGAACAGGCGCACGGTGTTGGAGTCGTAGCCGAAGAAGTAGCCGTCCTTGCCATAGGTGATGCTCGACAGCAACTTGATCACCTGGGCCCGCGCCGCCTCGTCGCCGGGAGTGGCCGCGTCATAAAGCGGCTTGATCGTGGTCATGGCCACGGCCACGTAGCTTTGCAGGGTCGCCTTGGCATCGCTGAGCAGGCGTTCGCGGGTCTGCTCGACTTCATTGCGGGCCTGCTCCTGAAGAATGAACAGCGTGGTCAGGCTGATGACCAGCGCAAACAGCAGCACCGGGAGGACGGCAAGGGACAGGACTTTGGCCTTGAGGCTCATGCGCATGACGTTCACTCTTTTGTTTTTGTTGGCGTGGTTAAAAGCTTTAACGGCATGCCAGGTCAAAAGTTGAACGCGGTCATTGAGGACACTGGTGATCCCTTGTGGGAGCGAGCCTGCTCGCGAAAGCGGTATGTCAGACACATCGATGCTGGATGTGCCGCAGCCTTCGCGAGCAGGCTCGCTCCCACAGGGACAAGGGGTGTTACAGAACCATCGCCGCCACCCAGCCAAACGCCAGCAGCGGCAGGTTGTAGTGCAGGAAGGTCGGGACCACGGTGTCCCAGATGTGATGGTGCTGGCCGTCGATGTTCAGGCCGGAGGTCGGGCCGAGGGTCGAGTCCGAGGCCGGCGAACCGGCGTCGCCCAGGGCACCGGCCGTGCCGACGATGCACACGATCGCCAACGGGCTGAAGCCCAGTTGCACGCACAGCGGCACGAAGATCGCCGCCAGGATCGGCACGGTGGAGAACGACGAGCCGATGCCCATGGTCACCAGCAACCCCACCAGCAACATCAGCAAGGCGCCAATGCCTTTGCTGTGATCGATGTACGACGCCGACGACTCGACCAGCGTCTGCACTTGACCGGTGGCCTTCATCACTTCGGCAAAGCCCGAGGCGGCGATCATGATGAAACCGATCATCGCCATCATTTTCATGCCTTCGGTGAACAGGTCATCGGTGTCACGCCATTTGACGATGCCCGACACCGAGAAAATCAGGAAGCCGACCAGTGCACCGATAATCATCGAATCGAGCAGCAGCTGAATGATGAACGCCGCGGCGATGGCCACGCCGGCCACCATCAGGCTCAGCGGGTTGTATTGCACCGCCACTTGCTCGACTTGCTCGATTTTCGCCAGGTCGTAGACCCGCTTCTTGCGGTAGCTGACAAACGCGATCAGCAGGCCCGCCACCATGCCCAGCGCCGGAATGCCCATGGCGTGAGTCACGTTGATGCCGCTGATGTCCACACCGCTGCGGGCGACGTTGGCCAGCAGGATCTCATTGAGGAAGATATTGCCGAAGCCCACCGGCAGGAACATGTAGGGCGTGATCAGGCCGAAGGTCATGACACAGGCGATCAGTCGACGGTCCAGTTGCAGCTTGGTCAGCACATAAAGAAGCGGTGGCACCAGCAACGGAATGAACGCGATATGGATCGGCAGGATGTTCTGCGAGGCGATGGCCACGACCCAGAGCAGGCCAATCAGCAGCCATTTGACCTGGCCGCCGCCGCTGGCGTGCTGGCGATCGACCATCGCCAGCGCCTTGTCGGCCAGCGCATGGGCCATGCCGGATTTGGCAATGGCCACGGCGAAAGCACCGAGCAACGCGTAGGACAACGCCACCGTCGCCCCGCCACCCAGGCCGCTGTTGAAAGCCTTGAGCGTCGCCTCGATGCCCAGGCCACCGGTCAGGCCACCTACCAGCGCACCGACGATCAGGGCGATCACCACATGCACGCGGGACAGGCTGAGCACCAGCATGATGCCGACCGCGGCAATGACTGCATTCATTTCGTAACCTCGTGACAAACGGAAAGAGTCCGCCCGGCAGTCTGCGTGAGCCGCCAGCGGATAACAGGAATGGGTTTTATTAGAGGGCGCGCACTTTGCCGGACCGCTGCCGCCTTGTCAAAGCCCACACAACCCTGTGTAGGAGCTGCCGCAGGCTGCGATCTTTTGATCTTTGGCGTCTTTTTGGGTGTTGAAGATCAAAAGATCGCAGCCTGCGGCAGCTCCTACAGGGGTGATTCGATATTTGGTTGACGGCTTAAAGAATGCCGAACGGCGGCCGCTACAGTGCAAAGTCTCAGATATTTATCGAATAAGGACGCCTCCATGTCGCTCAGACAACTTTCCATTCAATGGAAAATCACCCTGCTGGCCGGGCTGTGCCTGGCGGGCATCGTGACCCTGCTGGTGGGTCTTTCGCTGTACCGCATGGAGCACAGCTCCGAGCTGGTGAAAGCCTCGAGCATGGAGATGCTGACCGAATCGGCCCAGGCCCGGATCGAGTCCCAGGGCGAGAACCAGGCACTGGGGATTCGCCAGCAGTTCATGGACGCCTATCAGTACGGCCACGGTTTCTCCCGGCAGGTGCTGTTTTTGCGCGAGCAGGCCGAAAAGCGCTTCCTCGATGCCTTCGACCTGCGCGAAGACCTGACCCGCCAGGTCAAGTCGGCCCTGCAGGCCAATCCGGACCTGCTCGGCCTGTCCCTGGTGTTCGAACCCAACGGGCTGGACGGCAAGGACGACCTGTTCGCCGGCCAGGCGGAACTGGGCAGCAACGACAAGGGCCGTTTCGCCCTCTACTGGTCGCAGCCGACGCCGGGCAAGCTGACGTCCATGGCGCTGCCGGAAAAGGACATGGCCGATACCAGCACCGGCCCCAGCGGCGAAGCGGCCAACGCCTGGTTCACCTGCCCGCGCACCACGCTCAAGCCGTGCGTGATCGAACCCTACTTCTATGAGATCGACGGCCAGAACGTGCTGATGACCAGCATCGTTTTCCCGCTGATGGTCAACGGCAAGGTGATCGCCTCGCTGTCGGTGGACATCAACCTCAACAGCCTGCAAGCGGTCAGCCTGGGGGCCAGCAAGAAACTCTACGACGGCCAGACCAGTGTCAGCATCATCAGCCCGGCGGGCCTGCTCGCCGGCTACAGCCCGGACGCCAGAAAACTCAGCCAGCGCCTGGATACCGTCGACAAGGCCAGCGGTACCGAACTGCTGCGCATGCTGGCCGCCAGCAGCAAAACCGCCAGCCTGCACAGCCATCAGCAATTGAAAGTGCTGGCCCCCTTCCAGCCGATTCCCGACGGCAAGTCCTGGGGCGTCCTGCTCGACGTGCCGGAGAAAGTCCTGGTCGGCCCCGCCGAAGCCCTGAAAAAGCAACTGGACGAAAGCAACACCGCCGGCACACTGGTCGAACTCGGCCTGGGCGTGCTCGCTGCGCTGCTGGGCCTGGTGCTGGTGTGGCTGATGGCCCGCAGCGTGACCAGACCGATCCTCGGCGTGGCGCACATGCTCGAAGACATCGCCAGCGGCGAAGGTGACCTGACCCGCCGGTTGGCCTACGACAAAAAGGATGAGCTGGGCCAGTTGGCCGGCTGGTTCAACCGCTTCCTCGACAAGCTGCAACCGATCATTGCCGAAGTGAAACGCTCGGTGCAGGACGCCCGCAGCACGGCGGACCAATCGTCCGCCATCGCCACCCAGACCAGCGCCGGCATGGAGCAGCAGTACCGCCAGGTTGATCAGGTCGCGACCGCCTCCCACGAGATGAGCGCCACCGCCCAGGACGTCGCCCGCAGCGCCGCGCAAGCGGCACACGCCGCCCGCGATGCCGATCAGGCGACCCGTCAGGGCCTGACCGTGATCGACCGCACCACCGCCAGCATCGACCACCTCGCCGCCGACATGAGCGCGGCCATGGTTCAGGTCGAAGGCCTGGCCGCCAACAGCGAGAAGATCGGCACGGTGCTGGAAGTGATCCGCGCGATTGCCGAACAGACCAACCTGCTGGCCCTCAACGCCGCAATCGAAGCGGCCCGTGCCGGTGAAGCCGGGCGCGGTTTTGCCGTGGTCGCCGATGAGGTGCGCAACCTGGCGCGGCGTACCCAGGAGTCGGTGGAAGAAACCCGTCTGGTGATCGAACAACTGCAAAGCGGTACGCAGGAAGTGGTGGGTTCGATGAACAACAGCCATCGCCAGGCCCAGGGCAGTGTCGAGCAAGTCGGCCAGGCCGTGACCGCGCTGCGCCAGATCGGCGACGCGGTGACCGTGATCAACGACATGAACATGCAGATCGCCAGCGCCGCCGAAGAGCAAAGCGCGGTGGCCGAGGAGATCAACAACAACGTGGCGACCATTCGCGACGTGACCGAGTCGCTGTCGGGCCAGGCCAATGAGTCGGCACGGGTCAGCCAGTCGCTCAACAGCCTGGCGAACCAGCAGCAGAGTCTGATGGATCAGTTCCGCGTTTAAGCCTTGCTGGTCGAACAAAATACCTGTGGGAGCGAGCTTGCTCGCGATGGCGGTGGGTCAGACAACATTTTTGTTGATTGACACTCCGCCATCGCGAGCAAGCTCGCTCCCACATTTTTTCTGCGCGCTGCTCAATGAAATGGTGGCAAGTGGATATCTGCCGCAAGCCGATTATGCTTCATGGAACCTTGCAGCTTTTTCGGGCGTCAACTTGAATGCAAGCCACGTAATCCGATGACTTCAGCCCCAGGGCCTGGGTACGGCAAGTGTTGGTGAGAACTCCGGCCTACAACAAGAGCACGACGGAGAATACTCATGGCAGCAATCGACAATACAACCACGGGCAGCGCGCCCAACCACGGGATCACCAAGGAGGAACGCAAGGTCATCTTCGCGTCATCCCTGGGCACCGTGTTCGAATGGTATGACTTCTACCTGTACGGCTCCCTCGCGGCGATTATCGCCAAGCACTTCTTCGCCGGCGTCAACGAAACGACTTCCTTCATCTTCGCCCTGCTCGCCTTCGCCGCCGGCTTCGCCGTCCGGCCGTTCGGCGCCATTGTGTTCGGCCGCCTGGGCGACATGATCGGACGCAAGCACACCTTCCTCATCACCATCGTGATCATGGGTGTCTCGACGGCCGTGGTGGGCTTGCTGCCCGGCTACGCGAGCATAGGCGTGGCCGCGCCGATCATCCTGATCAGCCTGCGTTTGCTGCAGGGCCTGGCGCTGGGCGGTGAGTACGGCGGCGCGGCCACCTACGTGGCCGAACATGCGCCCAAGGGCAAGCGCGGCTATTTCACCTCGTGGATTCAGACGACAGCCACCCTTGGCCTGTTTCTTTCACTGCTGGTGATCCTCGCCTGCCGTACCGCGCTGGGCACGGAAGCCTTCGAAGCCTGGGGCTGGCGGATTCCGTTCCTGCTTTCGATCCTGCTGTTGATTATCTCGGTGTACATCCGCCTGCAACTGAGCGAGTCACCGGTGTTCATGAAAATGAAGGCTGAAGGCAAGGCATCCAAGGCACCGCTGACCGAATCCTTCGCCCGCTGGGAAAACCTCAAGATCGTGATCATGGCCCTGCTCGGTGGCACCGCCGGCCAGGCCGTGGTCTGGTACACCGGGCAATTCTATGCGCTGTTCTTCCTGCTGCAGACACTGAAGATCGACCCGCAGACCGCCAACTTGCTGATTGCCGGCTCGCTGCTGATCGGCACACCGTTCTTCGTCCTGTTCGGCAGCCTGTCCGACCGCATCGGCCGCAAGGGCATCATCATGGCCGGCTGCATCATCGCCGCACTGACTTACTTCCCGATCTTCCATGCGTTGACCCAATACGGTAACCCCGACGTGTTCGTTGCCCAGGAGAAGAACCCGGTCACGGTCATCGCCAATCCCGACCAGTGCTCGTTCCAGTTCGACCCGGTAGGCAAGGCCAAATTCACCAGCTCCTGCGACCTGGCCAAGACCGTGCTGGCCAAACGGGCCATCCCCTACAAGAACGTCAACGCCGAGCCGGGCGCCGTTGCGCAGGTGCGCATCGGCGAGAAAGTGATCGAGAGCTTCGAGGGCACCGGCATGCCGGCCGCCGACTTCAAGGCCAAGAACGATGCCTTTACCGCCAATCTCGCCACCGCCCTCAAGGACGCCGGCTACCCCGAGAAAGCCGACCCGGCCAAGACCAACTACCCGATGGTGCTGTTGCTCCTGACGATCCTGGTGATCTACGTGACCATGGTCTACGGGCCGATCGCCGCCTGGCTGGTGGAGCTGTTCCCGGCGCGCATCCGCTACACCTCGATGTCGCTGCCCTATCACATCGGCAATGGCTGGTTCGGCGGCTTCCTGCCGACAGTGGCGTTCGCCATGGTCGCGGCCACGGGGGATATCTATTACGGGCTGTGGTATCCGATCGTCATCGCGGTGATGACGGCTGTGCTGGGTATTTTCTTCATGCCGGAAACCAAGGATCGGGAGATTCATCACACCTGAGGCGGGGAGGTTCTATGTGGGAGCGGGCTTGCTCGCGAAAGCTGAGTGTCAGACAACATTGATGTTGATTGATCCACCGCCTTCGCGAGCAAGCCCGCTCCCACAATGGATCTCAGTGTTTGGGCAATTCGATGACGACCTTCAACCCGCCCCACTCGCTTTCCAGCAACGACAGTGTCCCGCCCCAGCTGTCGACGATGTCGCGCACGATGCCAAGTCCCAGGCCATGCCCATGGGTCTGCTCGTCCAGCCGCGTTCCCCGGCTGAACACCTGATCACGACGCTCTTCGGGAATGCCCGGGCCGTCATCTTCCACACTGAGTTCAAACCCGTTCGCCAACTCGGCGACACTCACGCGAACCTCGGCATCCGCCCATTTGCAGGCGTTATCCAGCAGGTTGCCCAACAGCTCCAGCAAATCTTCACGATCCCATGGCAATTGCAGGTCGGGCGGAGCGCGGTAGCTCAGCGCCAGGTGTTCGCCATGGATCATGTTCAGGGTTGCCAGCAACCCGGGAAGTTCGCCATCGCAATCAAACAGCGCGCCCGGCAACGCATCACCGGATAACCGCGCACGGTTGAGTTCCCGATTGAGCCGTTGCTCGACCTGCTGCAGTTGTTCCTTGAGGGTCTTGCGCAGCTGCGGGTGCGCCTCAAGCTGCTCGCTCGAGGCCAGGCTCAACAGCACCGCCAGCGGTGTTTTCAACGCGTGACCGAGGTTGCCCAGGGCATTGCGTGAGCGCTTGAGGCTGTCCTCGGTGTGGGCCAGCAAGTGGTTGATCTGCGCCACCAGTGGCTCCAGCTCCAGCGGTACCTGATCATCGAGTTGCGAGCGCTGGCCCTGTTGCAACTGCGCGATCTGCTCGCGGGCCTGTTCCAGTGGACGCAAGGCGCGGCGCACGGTTATCCGTTGCAGCAACAGAATCAGCAGCAACCCGGTCAAACCCAGGCCCAACACGAGCTGTTGCACGCGCCGGAAGCTTTCACGTATCGGCGTGTAATCCTCGGCGACGCTGATGGAGATCGGCAACCCCAGGCGTCGATAGTCCGTACGCAACACCAGCAACTGCTGCCCTTCCGGCCCCAGCTGCAGATCGTCGTGCAGGCCGGGGTGATCGAGCGCCGGCAGTTCCTGATCCCATAACGAACGGGAACGCCAATGGCCATCGGTGAAATCGATGCGGAAATAATGCCCGGAAAACGGCCGCTGATAGGCCGGCGACAGACGTCGTTCATCCAGTTGCAAGCCTTGCGGCCCGCGCACCAGCGCCGCCAGCAGGCTCTCGCTGTCATTGCGCAACCCGGCTTCGAGGTAGCGCTGCAAACCCATTTCGAACAGCCACAGGCTGGTTTGCGCCAGCACCAGGCCAACGACCAGCATCACGCTGATCAGGCCCAGGCTCAAGCGACGCTGGATCGATCTCACCGGTCTTGCCCGCCGAACAGGTAGCCCTGGCCACGACGGGTTTCGATCACGCTTTTGCCGAGCTTGCGGCGCAAATGGTTGACGTGGACCTCCAGCACATTGGAATCGCGCTCGGTTTCACCGTCGTAGAGGTGCTCGGCGAGGTGGCTTTTGGAGAGGATCTGCTCGGGGTGCAGCATGAAATAACGCAACAGGCGAAACTCCGCGGCCGTCAGCTGAATGTCCGCACCGTCGCGGACAACGCACTGGCGACCTTCGTCCAGGTGCAGCCCGGCGGCCTGGAGCGTCGGCTGGTTGACCTGGCCATGGGAGCGGCGCAGCAACGCCTGGATGCGCAAGAACAGCTCTTCGGGATGAAAGGGTTTGGTCAGGTAATCGTCGGCGCCGGCCTTGAGGCCTTCGATGCGTTCGGCCCAGGAATCCCGGGCCGTGAGGATCAGCACCGGCGTGGCCAGCCCCGCCGCGCGCCATTGCGCCAGCACCTCGAGCCCCGGCACGCCCGGCAGGCCAAGATCGAGGATGATCAGGTCGTAAGGTTCAGTGCTGCCCTGATGCACTGCGTCGCGACCGTCGGCCAGCCAGTCCACCGCATAACCCTGGCGGTTGAGACCGGCCAGCAGTTCGTCGGCCAGGGGCACATGGTCTTCCACCAGAAGCAAACGCATGGATCAGTCTTCCTTGTCTTTGAGTAAACGGCCGGTGGTGGCATCGATGTCCAGTTCGCGGACCACGCCTTCAGGGGTCAGCAGCTCGACTTCATAAATGTAGACGTCGTGTTTTTCTTCGAGCTCGGCCTCCAGCAGTTTCGCGCCGGGGTAGCGACCCATTGCCTGCTGCAGCAGTTGCTCCAGCGGCAGGATCACGCCCTGCTGACGCAGGCGCAGGGCTTCGTCCTGGTCCAGGTCGCGCGCCAGCACTGCCGAGCAAAATGCCAGAAGCACCAGCGCCATCCGGCTGCCGGTGCATCGATTGGATAAAAACACCTTCATTACCAATCCTGATGATCCTTGAGAACCTGCCCGCTGACAGCGTCTAATTCCAGATCCCAGTCGATACCCTGGGGATCGCGCAGCTCTACCTTGTACAAATACTTGCCGTAATGCTGTTCCAGCTCGGATTCATTGACGGTGGAGCCTGGATGCCTGGCCACTGCCTTGGCATTAAGTGTCTCGAACGAGACAATGGTACCAGCGTCGCGCAATCTCAGCGCTTCATCCGGGCCCAGTTCCCGGGCGTGGGCGATGCTCGCGGTCATGCCGATGATGCACGCGGTGAACAGGGCTGTCGGGGTTTTCATGGGTGTCTCCGTATTGCTTCAGGTGCGGCCTGTGGGCGACACCTTAACCGGATGAACTTAATTGAAACTGAATGGCCATCATTGGCCACAGCGCATTCCCTGTAGGAGCGAGCCTGCTCGCGATGGACCTTGGAACGCCGCGGGGTGTCAGGTTACCAGCGTAATCGTTGACGACCATCGCGAGCAGGCTCGCTCCTACAGGGGATGTGGTGTTTAAATTTCCCCCGTTTGCCAACATTCGAGACCGGTATGACCGCCATCCACATCAAGTTCCCTTCCCTGACCCTCAAGGCCGGTCCGCGGGCGTTTGCGCGCATCCGTGAAAGCGGCTTGAATGCCGCCGAGGTCGGTACCCTGCCCGGTGCGGCGGGCGGTCCGAAGGCGCTGGGGATTCAGGGGCTGGACCTGGCGCTGTTCGGCGAGTGGCTGCCGGCGGCACCGCGGGAGCGCTCGCTGATTGGTGCATCGGTGGGTTCCTGGCGCTTCGCCAGCGCCTGCCTGCCGGACGCCGCCGAGGGCATCCGGCGTCTCGGGCAGCTGTACACCGAGCAAAACTTTGCCAAGGGCGTGACCATGGCGCAAATCAGCCAGAGCTCGCGGCGCATGCTCGAAGACCTGCTCGACGGTCGTGATGCCTCGATCCTCGGCAACAGCGCTTACCGCCTGAACATCATGGTGGTCAAAAGCCACGGTCTGCTCGCCGACGACCATCGCGGTCGCCTGGGGCTGGGCCTGTCCTCGGTCATCGCCGACAACCTGCGCGGCCGGGCGCGGCTGGCCCGGCACTTCGAACGCCTGATCATCCACGACCCGCGCCTGGCGCCGCCGGTCGACGCCTTGAACGACTTCCCGTCGCGCTTCGTCGCGCTCAATGCCGGCAATTTGCGCCAAGCCCTGCTGGCTTCCGGCTCGATCCCGATGGTCATGGAAGGCGTGCGCGACCTGCCGGGCGCCGGTGCCGGCACCTTCCGCGACGGCGGTCTGCTGGACTATCACCTGGACCTGCCCTACAGCGGCGATGACATCGTGCTCTACCCGCATTTCACCGACCGGGTGATTCCCGGCTGGTTCGACAAGACCCTGCCGTGGCGCCGCGCCTGCCCGACCCGCCTGCAAAACGTGCTGCTGCTGGCACCGTCGAAGGAATACCTGGCGCGCTTGCCCTACGGCAAACTGCCGGACCGTAACGACTTCAAGCGCTTCATGGGCGACGCCCCGAGCCGGCAGAAATACTGGCGCACCACCATGGAGGAAAGCCGCCGCATGGGCGACGAATTCCTCGAACTGGCCGCCAACGGTCGCCTCGGCGAGCGCTTGCTGACCCTTTAGTCAGGACAAACTGGTAAACTCGCCGCCTGCCCGAATCGCTGCGGCGAACGCCACCTGAACAGAGCTGAAAACACTGTGGAAATCTTCAAGGAATTTACTTTCGAATCCGCCCACCGCCTGCCCCACGTACCGGACGGCCACAAGTGCGGGCGCCTGCACGGTCACTCGTTCAAAGTGGCGATCCACCTGAGCGGCGATCTTGATCCGCACACCGGCTGGATCCGCGACTTCTCCGAGATCAAGGCGATCTTCAAGCCGCTGTACGAGCGTCTGGACCACAACTACCTGAACGACATTCCCGGCCTGGAAAACCCGACCAGCGAAGTGCTGGCCAAGTTTATCTGGAACGAGATGAAGCCGTTGCTGCCGGAACTCAGTGCGATTCGTATCCACGAAACCTGCACCAGCGGTTGCATCTATCGCGGCGAGTAATCTTCAGACAACACTGCTCTCCCTGTGGGAGCGGGCTTGCTCGCGAAGGCGTAGTGTCAGTCACCACAATGTCGAATGACACGACGCCTTCGCGAGCAAGCCCGCTCCCACAGGGGAACAGCGTTTTGTCAGAGAAATAAAGAACAGCCTTCATCGGCTGTTTTTTTATGCCTATGCTTTTTGCCTCTTCCCCCGTCAAGAGGACAAGCCCATGACTGACTGGCCTCTGCCCCAGACCTATCGCTTCAAAGGGCACTCCGTGCGCTACGCCGTACGCGGCGATGGCCCGCCGCTGGTGTTCGTGCATGGCACGCCCTTCTCCTCCTATGTCTGGCACCGGATTGCCCCGCACTTCATCACCACGCACCGGGTGCACTATTTCGATTTGCTGGGCTACGGGCAATCCGAGAAAGTCGATGGCGACGTGTCCCTGGGTGTACAGAACGAATTGCTGGCACAGTTGCTGGAGCATTGGGGCCTGGATCGCCCCGACGTGGTGGCCCACGACTTCGGCGGCGCCACCGCCCTGCGCACGCATCTGCTCAACGGCAAGGATTACCGCAGCCTGACGCTGATCGATCCGGTGGCGCTGACGCCCTGGGGTTCGCCATTCGTGCAGCATGTGCGCCAGCATGAAGCGGCGTTCAGCGGACTGCCCGACTACATCCAGCGCGCCGTCGTGCCGACCTACATTCGCGGGGCCATCCAGCGCGACATCCCCGATGCCGAACTCGCCCCCTACGTTCTGCCGTGGCTGGGGGAGCGGGGGCAAGCGGCGTTCTACCGGCAGATCGCGCAGATGGACGAGTGTTATACCCGTGAGGCCGAAGGCTTGTACCCGACGATTCGCTGCCCGGTGCAGATTCTCTGGGGTGAAGACGATCAGTGGATTCCCGTCGAACGCGGGCGGGCCTTGCAGCAAATGATTCCCGGCGCGCAGTTCCATCCGATCCCCAACGCCGGTCATCTGGTTCAGGAAGATGCGCCTGAAGCCATAGTCGCCGCGTTGCTGCGTTTTCTGCCCCTGCTTCAATCCACCTGAACAAACCCAATCCCCTGTGGGAGCGGGCTTGCTCGCGAAAGCGGAGTATCAGTCGATGCATATGTCGAATGTACAACCGCCTTCGCGAGCAAGCCCGCTCCCACATTTGAATGGTGGTGATCAATGTCACTGGCGGGGATCGCCACCACCGAGCTAACGTAAAGATATTGCCAATACGAATCGCTAAAAGGACTCGCCCGATGCACATCATCAACGCCCGTCTGCGCAACCAGGAAGGCCTGCATGAGCTGAACCTGGAAAACGGCCTGATCAGCAGCATCGCCCGCCAGATCGAGGCCCCGACCCTGGGCCCTGGCGACCTGGATGCCGGCGGCAATCTGGTGGTGCCGCCCTTTGTCGAGCCGCACATCCACCTCGACGCCACCCTGACCGCCGGCGAGCCGCGCTGGAACATGAGCGGCACGCTGTTCGAAGGCATCGAGTGTTGGGGCGAGCGCAAGGCGACCATCACCCAGGAAGACACCAAGACCCGCGCCAAAAAAACCATCCAGGCCCTCGCCGCCCACGGCATCCAGCATGTGCGCACCCACGTCGACGTCACCGACCCGCAACTGACCGCGCTCAAGGCGATGCTCGAAGTGCGCGAGGAAAGCCGGCACCTGGTCGACCTGCAAATCGTCGCGTTCCCTCAGGAAGGCATCGAGTCGTACCGCAATGGTCGCGAGTTGATGGAAGAGGCGATCCGCATGGGCGCGGACGTGGTCGGTGGCATTCCGCATTTCGAGTACACCCGCGACCAGGGTGTCAGTTCGGTGAAGTTCCTCATGGACCTGGCCGAACGCAGCGGTTGCCTGGTCGACGTGCATTGCGACGAAACCGACGACCCGCATTCACGCTTTCTCGAAGTGCTCGCCGAAGAGGCCCGCAGCCGCGACATGGGTTCGCGGGTCACGGCCAGCCACACCACGGCCATGGGCTCCTACGACAACGCGTACTGCGCCAAGCTGTTCCGCTTGCTCGGGCATTCGGGGATCAGCTTTGTCTCCTGCCCCACCGAAAGCATCCACCTGCAAGGTCGCTTCGATAGTTTCCCGAAACGCCGGGGCGTGACCCGGGTCAACGAGTTGCTGGAAGCGGGCATGAACGTGTGCTTCGGCCAGGACTCCATCGTCGATCCGTGGTACCCGCTGGGCAATGGCAACATTTTGCGGGTGCTCGAGGCCGGGCTGCACATCTGCCACATGCTCGGTTATCGCAACCTGCAAAGCGCGCTGGACCTGGTGACGGACAACAGCGCCAGGGCCATGAACCTCGGCGAGCGCTATGGCCTGGAGCGCGGGCGGCCGGCGAACCTGCTGATTCTGTCGGCGGAGAGTGATTACGAGGTGATCCGCAGCCAGGGGTTGCCGCTGTACTCGGTGCGCGAGGGCAAGGTGTTGATGAAGCGGACGATGCCGGTGGTTGAGTTCAGTGAGCTGAGTTGAGTTTGGTGTTGACTGATCTGGCCTCTTCGCGAGCAAGCCCGCTCCCACAGTAGATTTGTGTCGTTCACAAAACCCTGTGGGAGCGGGCTTGCCCGCGAAGGCTATTTTGAAGTCAATCCATCATTCGAGCCGTACCAAACAGACTGACCCGACTCAACTCCCCCCGCTCCTCTTCCAGCAAGATCGGCGCGGTGCCACCCGGCATCGTCACCTTCACTTCCCCGGCCCTGACCCAACCCACGCGCCAGGCCGCACAGGCCACCGCACTGGCGCTGGTCCCCGACGACGCCGTCGGCCCCTCGCCGCGCTCGAATACCCGCGCGGCGATGTGCCCTTCTGACAAGCGCATCGCCCATTGCAGGTTGATCCCCGCCGGACAGGGCTTGCCTGCACCGACCGGCATGGCGTAGGCAATTCGCATCAACCCGTCACCCAGCGCCGGTTCTCGCATCTGCTCATTACTCGGCAAGTCGTCGGCGTTTTCGACCAGCGTCACGCAATGCGGATTACCGACCCGCGCGAACTGGCTGCGTGACCATGCGCCATTGAGTGCCGACAGCGGTTTGACATGGCTGAGTTCGCGGCCATTCAACAGCGCCGTTTCAACGCCCTCGGCACTGACCGCCGACGGCCCGAAACCAGGCTGGCCAAGGTCGAGCCAGAAACCCTGCACATCCTCGACTTCAGCCGCTTTCACCGAAGTCTGCCCCGGTGAAGGCGTGTCGGACTTGTCGTGGTGAACCCTGAGCAGACAGGCTTCGTCGCGGGGTAAAAGCCCTTGGTCGCTCAACGCCTGGGAAAAAATCGTCAGCCCGTTGCCACTGCGCTCGGCCAAGGTGCCGTCGGTGTTGACGATCAACAGGTCAAAGGGTGGCGACGACTGGAACGGTCCGACCAGCAATCCGTCGCTGCGATGATCCTTGCTGCCGGCCGGTTGGGTGCCGGGTGCCCAGTTGCAGCAGGCTTCGATGGCCGCCACAGCCCATGCCTGACGAGTTTGTGCCGCGTGGCTGGCCTGATCGGGCAAGTCGATGCCCTGGTGGCGCAATTCTTCGGGCGCTACCACGATGTAAATATTGCCCCGTGCATCGTACCTCTGCGCCATGGCGCCCTCCGTGTGTCATTGGAATGGCTCAACATATCGCGAAAAACAGCGGCGCTGTGCAAGGATGTCGCCCTGTTTGACCGTAAAACTTTCCGGGCACTGATCGAACCCTCCTCGGTCGATCACTGTCCGTTGAGGACGTGACGTTTTTTGCCAGGGATTGATATGACCAGCCTCAACAGCCAGACCACCTTCGTTCCCGGCCGCCTGGAACAGATGTCCACGCGCATCGCCTTTTTCATCGCCGGGTTCGGCATCGCCGCGTGGGCGCCGCTGGTGCCCTATGCCAAGGCCCGGGCCGGGCTGGATGAAGGCACCCTGGGTCTGTTGCTGCTATGTCTGGGGGTCGGTTCGATCCTGGCGATGCCGATGGCCGGGATCCTGGCCACGCGGTTCGGCTGCCGGCGGGTGACGACCGGTGGGACCTTGCTGATCTGTGCCGCCCTGCCGCTGCTGGCCACGGTGTCATCGA
Source organism: Pseudomonas sp. GW456-E7 (assembly GCF_059424105.1). Classification (NCBI taxonomy): domain Bacteria; kingdom Pseudomonadati; phylum Pseudomonadota; class Gammaproteobacteria; order Pseudomonadales; family Pseudomonadaceae; genus Pseudomonas; species Pseudomonas sp. GW456-E7. The sequence goes on from NZ_JBWKZB010000056.1 coordinate 17,033, forward strand.
TTCCGGCCTTGATCGCGGCGCTGTTCATGTTCGGCGCGGGCCTCGGCACGGTGGATTCGACGGTCAACCTGCAAGCGGTGATTGTCGAGCGCGCCAGCGGCAAAAACATGATGTCGGGTTTCCACGGCCTGTTCAGCCTCGGCGGGATAGTCGGTGCGGCAGGCGTCAGCGGCTTGCTGGGCCTGGGGATTTCACCGCTGGGGGCCACGCTGGTGGTGGTCGTGATGCTGCTGATCGCCTTGGCCAGGGCCGTGCCGCACCTGTTGCCCTACGGCAGTGAGAGCTCAGGGCCGGCGTTCGCTGTGCCCCATGGCATCGTCCTGTTTATCGGTGGCATGTGCTTCATCGTGTTCCTCGCCGAAGGCGCGGCGCTGGACTGGAGCGCGGTATTCCTGGCACAGGAACGTGGCATCGACACGGCGTATGCGGGCCTCGGCTATGCGGCGTTTGCCTTGACCATGACGACCGGGCGTTTGACCGGCGACAAAATCGTGCGCCGGCTGGGTGCGACACGGGTGATTGTGTTCGGCGGGCTGACGGCTGCCGCGGGCTTGTTTCTGGCGACGTTCGCCTCGAGTTGGGAGGCGGCGCTGGTGGGTTACGCGCTGCTGGGCGCCGGTTGCTCGAACATCGTGCCGGTGCTGTACACCGCCGTGGGCAAGCAGACGGTCATGCCCGAGAGCATCGCCGTACCGGCCATTACCACCCTGGGTTATGCGGGAATACTCGCAGGGCCTGCGCTGATCGGCTTTGTCGCCCATGGCGCCAGCTTGAGTTTTGCCTTTGCCTTGATGGCGCTGTTGCTGGTGGCGGTGGCGATTGGCGGGAAGGTGTTGAAGGTCTGAAAAGCTTCGCGAGCAGGCTCGCTCCCACAGGATTTGTGTCGTACACATGATTTGTGAACGATACGGTCATTGTGGGAGCGAGCTTGCTCGCGATGAATTCACCTCGGTCTATCAGAACCCGACACTGGCCTGCACAAAGAACGTCCGCGGCGCACCGACGTACATGCCCGAGTTGTTGTCGCTGGAGCGGGTGAAGTACTGCTTGTCGAAGATGTTTTTCACCCCGGCCCCCAGTTTCAGGTTCGACACCTGCGGGCCGAAGTCATAGCCGCTACGCACGTTCCAGGTCACGTAACCCGGAATGTCGCCGAACTGGCCGTCGGCGAAGCCTTCGGTGATGTAGTTGCCGTTGAAACTGCCATCGGCGTTCACCCCGGTGCCCGGCGAGCGCTGTTTCGACTGGGCGAACGCATCGAGATTCCAGGTCCAGCGGTTGATGTCGTAACGCAGGCCGGCGGTGGCCACCTGACGGGAGTAGAACGGCAGGTCACGGCCCTTGAAGCCCGGGATTTCACCTTCATAAGTGGCGCGGGTGTAGGTGAAACCGGCGTTGGCGCTCAGGCCGTCGAGGCGTGGGTCCAGCGCCGCCATATCGTAGTGCACCGAGGTTTCGATGCCCTGGTGCTTGGTCGCGCCGAGATTGGTCCAGCCCACGTCATTGCTGATGTATTGCAGTTCGTCGTCGAAGTCGATGTAGAACAGCGTCACCTCGCCGCCCCACACGTCATCGTTGTAGCGCGTACCGATTTCGTAGGTCTTGGCCTTTTCCGGCTGCAGGCCGTTGGCAGGCTCATTACCGATACCGCCCTGCCCCAGCTGGAAATACTGCAGCGCGCCGAACGAGGTTTCGTAGTTGGCGAACAGCTTCCAGGCCTCGGACATGTGGTACATCACGCTCAGGGCCGGCAGCGGCTCGTTGCTTTCGATGCTGCGTTTTTTCTCCGGCACTGGTTTACCGGCCGTGTCGAGTACCGGGCGGTCATGCCAATCGGTGTTGATGTGCTCGAAGCGAATTCCCGGGGTGACAGTCCAGTTGCCTACGTCGATCTTGTTGTCGACGTAGACCGAATTGGCCTCGGTTCCACCGGTGCGGTCCTGATAGACATGGCCGTCCGCCCCCGGACGCACGACGGGCTCGTTGTTGACCAGCGCCACTCGGCTGGCCTCTTCGTGCATGGCTTCCTTCAGGTAGCGATAACCGACGCTGACTTCCTGGGTGGTCGGGCCGACATCGAAGACGTGGGAGACCCGTGGTTCGATACCGAAGGTGTAGTAGCTGCGCGGATAGGAATTGAGAGTCTTCAGGTCACGCGAGGCGATGGTGCTGCCACGAAAACTGTCGGTGTAGTAGGTCAGCACTTCGGCCTGGGTGCGATCGTCGATCTGCCGCGCCCACTTGAACGACACATCCTTGCGACGGCCGCTGAAGTTGTCGTAGTCGCGCACCGACTGGAACGGGTCGGCGTCGTACTGCGCCTGGGTCAGGCCGCCGGGCATGTCGGCCTTGGCGTCGTAGTAGTGGAAATTGAGGCTGAAATCGTCGACATCGGTCGGCGCCCAATGGGTCTTGAGGATCACGTCGTCGATGTCGTTGCCGTTGTTGCTTTCACGGTAACCGTTGCCGTTCACGCCGGAGTACAACAGCGCCACGCCCATGCCGTTGTCGGCGGTGCCGCCCATGAACGCCGTGTCGATGTGTTTCCAGCCACCGTGCTGCGAGGTTTCCAGGGTGGTGCCGATTTCCGCGGAGGCCTGTTCCGGGATCGCGCGGGTCACGAAGTTGATCACACCGCCGACGTTTTGCGGTCCGTAGCGCACGGACCCGGCGCCGCGTACCACGTCGATGCTGTCGAGGTTGCCGGAGGAAATCGGTGCCATGGACAGTTGTGGCTGCCCGTAGGGCGCGAACGCCGCCGGGATGCCGTCGATCAGCACGGTGGAGCGAGGCGACAGGCGCGAAGTCAGGCCACGCACGCCGACGTTGAGGGAAATGTCGCTGCCACCGGTGCCGTTGGCGTCCTGCACTTGCACGCCGGGAACCCGTTTCAACACCTCGCCGACGTTCATCGCCCCCTGCTCGACCATGGCTTCGCGGCGCACCACCGTTCGTGCGCCAGGGTGGTTCTGCACCAAGGCGGCATCGGCGTTATCGAGCCAGTCGCCCACCACCTTGATGTCGGTCACGCCCAGCTCCAGCGGGCCGTTGGCCGCCGAAGTCGGTGCCGGCATCAGGGTCACCGAACCTTCATCGATCTGGTATTGCAGGCCGCTGCCTTGCAGCAACTGGCGCAGTGCGTCTTCCGGGGAAATATTGCCTTCCACCGCCGGAGCCTGTTTGCCGGCGACCAGTTCAGGGCTGAAGAACACCTGAAGCGAGGTTTGCTGGCCCAACTGGCTCAAGGCTTGTCCCAAGGGTTGCGCCGGGATGCGGATGCCGTCGGCCGCAAAGGCCTGGGGCAGTGCAACGTTGACCGCCAGGGCGAGCGCCAGCGGCAACCAGGGGAATTTGTTGTTTTTAGCGGTGGAGTTTTTCACGTCGAACGTAATCCTGTGGATCGCAAAAGTGTGCGCTTGTTAATGCAAACCAGTTGCAGTTGAACAGGAAGACGATGAACTCGAAAAAAACCTGAATTTTATTTTGAAATTATTTCCTGGCTGCCATCGCCAAGGGTGCGCACGGCCACCGGCAGAATGCTCGGCAAGGCCTTGAGCAGTGCGTCGGTGTTGTCGGACTTGAACACGCTGGTCAGGCGCAGATCGCCGACCGCTGCGCTGGCGACCTTGAGCGGTTTCTCCCGATAACGTGAGACCTGCTCGGCGACGTCGGCCAGGCTGGCGTTGTTGAACACCAGTTTGCCGCTGCGCCAGGCGGTCATTTCCGCCGGGTTGACGGCGTAGGCGGCCGCGACCTTGCCCTGGGCATCGACGTGGGTGCCCAGGCCTGCTGTCAGATGGATGAAATCGTGATCGGCAGCCTCGCGCCCCTGGACCTTGACCGTGCCCTGCTCCACCACCACCCGGGTTTCGCTGGCGCCACGGCGTACGTCGAACCGGGTGCCGGTGACCGTGACCTTGCCGCTGCCCGACTCGACCACAAAGGGTCGGCGGGTGTCGTGCTCGACGCTGAACATCGCTTCGCCTTCACTCAGCTCAACGTGGCGTTGACCCTTTTCAAAACGCACCTGAATCCGGCTGCGGCTGTCCAGATCCACCGCCGAACCGTCCGGCAACGTCACATGGCGCCGCTCATTCAGGGCCGTTGAAAACTCGGCCGTGTAAGGCGCCGGATGATCCAGGCTGCTGAACAGACCCAGGCCAAGCGCCACCGCGAGCACGCTGGCGGCGACCGCGTAACGCAGCACCGGACGAGGTTTTTTCAGGGCTGGCGGGGTTTCACACAAGGCACGCAAACGCGCCGCCGGTAGCAAATCGGCAGCGCTCCACAAACTCTGGAGCACGTCGAATTCGTTTCGGTGTTGGGGGTGTTCGTCCAGCCAGGCCTGGAACCGGCGACGCACTTCGACATCGACGACAGGTTCCTGCAAACGTACAAACCATAGCGCCGCGTCATCGCGAACCGTTGTTTGCCCGCACGCACAATCACGAGTATCCATCATGGAAGTTCCTGTTGGGCCGGGGAAAAATCATCACACCGCATCGGCTTGGCGTAGGAGCTGCCGAAGGCTGCGATCTTTTGATCTTCGGCAACGCCAAGGCCGCCAAAAGATCGCAGCCTTCGGCAGCTCCTACAGGTAGGTTCATGGCCGCAGCACATCATGACTGCAACCCGTCCAGGCGATCACGCAGGTGCCGAAGCGTGCGGATCATATACTTTTCCACCATGTTCTTGGACAGCCCCAGGCGTTCGGCGATTTCGGCCTGGGTCAGGCCCTCGATTTTCTGCCAGACAAACACCTTGCGGCAGTTGACCGGCAACTCGGTGAGCGCCCGTTCGATGGAATCGACCAGCTGGATCGCATGCATGAAATGCTCCGGGTCGCCGGTCGGCGACTCACTGAGATCGATCGCCTCTGACTCCATGGCGCCCCGCCGGTCCTCACGCCGATAACCATCCACGGCAATGTTGCGCGCGGTCTGGTGCAAATATGCCCGGGGCTGTTCCACCCGCGCCGAATCGGACTCAAGCACCCGCACGAAGGTATCGTGGGCCAGGTCCTCGGCCTGCTGACGATTCCTCAGGCGACGGGTCCAGGTACCAACCAACTCTTCGTAATGCTCGAAAAAGCCGTGTCTGCGGGGCAGCTTGAGGGTCATTGCGGTGTGCTGTGGAAACGGGGCGTGAATAGTAATGCTTCTTATTAAACCAAAGCAATCGCCACCCACCTCAAACACGCCCCCTGTAGGAGCTGCCGAAGGCTGCGATCTTTTGATCTTTCTTTCCAAAATCAAAGTCAAAAGATCGCAGCCTTCGGCAGCTCCTACAGGTAACCCGAAACGAAAAAAGGCCGCTGATTACTCAGCGGCCTTGTTCAATCCGACGGGTTACTCCGTCTTGCAGATGCCATCGAAGCCGTCATTCACAGGTCGGTAATTTCCTTGTGGCGAGGTACCAGCATCTTCATCACACTCCACGCCACCAGATAGGCCAGCGCGCAGACGGCGAACATGATCATGTAGCCGGTACGGATTTCACCCACCGATTTGTAGTAGTCGAACACCCAACCACCGATCTTGGTCAGCAAGACTCCGCCCAACCCACCCGCCATACCGCCAATGCCGACCACGGACGCGACGGTCTTTTGCGGAAACATGTCGGACACCGTGGTGAAGATGTTGGCCGACCAGGCCTGATGCGCCGACGCGCCCACACCAATCAGCAACACCGGTACCCAGACGCTGATGTGACCCAATGGCTGCGCCAGCAGCACGACCAACGGGAAAACGGCAATCACCAACATGGCTTTCATGCGACCGTCATACGGCTTGTCGCCACGGGCCATGAAATAGCTGGGGAACCAGCCGCCGCCAATACTGCCGACCATGGTCATGCTGTACAGCACGGCCAGTGGCACCACAATCGCTGCGCCTTTCAGGCCGTACTGCTCCGACAGGTAGGTCGGCAGCCAGAAGAGAAAGAACCACCACACACCGTCGGTCATGAACTTGCCGAAGGCGAACGCCCAGGTCTGACGGTATTTCAGCAATTGGAACCACGAAACCTTTTTGCCGACGCCCGTCTGCACAGCAGCGCTGGCGGGGGAATCACTGCGGATGTGCGCCAGTTCCTGCGCCGACAAGCGCTTCTGCTCCTCCGGCTTGTCGTACAACACCAGCCATACGCCCATCCAGATAAAGCCCAGCATGCCGATCACGATGAACGCCGTCTGCCAGCCCCACAGGCCAGCGATCAGCGGCACCGAAATGGGTGCCAGGATCGCGCCGACGTTGGCCCCGGAGTTGAAGATGCCGGTGGCGAAGGAGCGTTCCTTCTTCGGGAAATACTCAGCGGTGACCTTGATTGCGGTCGGGAAGTTGGCCGATTCACCGATCGCCAGCACGGCGCGCGACAGCATGAAGCCGGCGATCGAGACCGGGATGACCGCAATACCCAGCGCGCTACAGATGGCGGCAATACCCTCGCCCATGGGTTCTGCAAAGGCGTGCATGACGGCACCGGTCGACCAAATGCAAATCGCCACCACAAAAGCGGCCTTGGTGCCGATCTTGTCCACTACACGGCCCGCGAACAGCATGGAAATCGCGTAGGTGAACTGGAAGACGGCGGCAATGTTGGCGTAATCGGTGTTGCTCCAGCCAAACTGCCTCGACAGATCCGGCGCCAGCAGGCTGAGCACCTGGCGGTCGAGGTAATTGACGGTGGTTGCAAAAAACAACAACGCACAAATGGTCCATCGGTATTTACCGACAGACTGGCTGACGCGTTGCGCAGTAATGGGCTCGTTCAAGTTCATGGCATCACTTTATTGTAGATTTTTGGTGATGATCTCTCGGTGTAAAACGAGATCGATTGGGCCGCCGGGCTTCACTTCAATGCATCAGTCCACGACGAAACGGGCCCTATTCCGCCAAGGGATTGGGCCAACTGATTTCGGACAACTCATCAGACAACTCACTGAGAAACGGGGACCGATTGCTCAGCCTGCGTTTCTCACGCGAGTCAGTGACGGGTTGTCTCAGGTAACGGGCGCAAGGGTGTGTGCACATAGAAGCCGATGGCTGAACACGGGAACTTCAGGGGCGAGAGGGAGGCGATTGGATTCATGTTGAGGTCGACACTCTTTTTATTTTTAGTTTGGACGTTCATGTCATATGTCGTCGTATGACTTAAGCAATTTATAGCCAGTCCCATGGGCCACTGTCAACAAGAAAACTCCTTAGACCTGAACGGCCTGACCGCCCTGAAAATGCGACATATAATCGAATAAACCCGTAAAACAGGCTCCTGGGCACAGGTACCGCGACGCGTCGCTCACTCCCTTGTGAGTTTTAAAAAGGCGTCATCGACCCTTCATCGTTGTACGACAACCGGTAGGAAAACAGTCAAAATCCGCCCGACTACGCTCAATCAGGCACAGATCCAAAGGTTTTTGGCAGGATTCCCAATGCAGCCATTCACCGGCTGTAGCAAAGTGCGGGCATGGCTGTTATCGGCTTTTCCGAAGGAACCCAGAATGTTCACCTCCCTTGCATTGCGAAACAGAAAACCGCTGGCCCGCCTCGCCCTGGCTATCACGCTGGGCACACTCGGCCTGCCTTACTGGGCGGGCAATGCCCAGGCCCACGGCGGTCATGCCGACATGGTGCCGCTGCAAGAGGGTCTGGAGGCCTTTGGTGCCACGGTGAAATGGGACGACTACGCCAACCTGTTCACCATTGCCAAGGACGGGGTCTATCTCAAGGTCAAGCCCGACAGCAAAGTGGCGATGCTCAACGGCAAGCGCATCGAGCTGACGGTGCCGGTGGTGTTCAAGGACCATAAGGCGTTCATGTCCACCGACTTCATCAACCAGGTGTTCCAGTCCGGGCTGGACAAGACCTTCGTCGTCGAGACCCGCCCCAACCCGCTCAATCCCCTGAGCGCCGCCGAAATCACCACGGCCGTGGACATCGTCAAGAAATCGGACAACTACAAGCCCGGTTTCCGTTTCACCGAAGTCTCGGTCAAGGCGCCGCCCAAGGATCAGGTGTGGAACTTCGCCCTCACCGGGCAGAACGTCGCCCAGCCGCGCGAGGCCTCAATCGTGGTGCTCGACGGCAAACATGTGATCGAAGCGCTGGTGGATCTCGACACCAAGACACTCAAGTCCTGGAAGCCGATCGAAGGCGCCCACGGCATGGTCTTGCTGGACGACTTCGCAACGGTGCAATCGGCCGTCGAGAGCAGCCCGGAATACGCCCAGGCCCTGGCCAAGCGCGGTATCAACGATGTGAAGAAGGTTGTGGCCACGCCCCTGACCGTCGGTTACTTCGACGGCAAGGACGGCCTGGCGCAGGACAAGCGCCTGCTGAAAATCGTCAGCTACCTCAACACCGGTGACGGCAACTACTGGGCGCACCCGATCGAGGGCCTGGTGGCGATTGTCGACCTGGAACAGAAGAAACTGATCAAGATCGAAGACGACGCGCTGATTCCGGTGCCGATGAAGCCGACGCCGTATGACGGACGCGGACGCCAGGGCGTCGCAGTCAAACCGCTGGAAATCATCGAACCCGAGGGCAAGAACTACACCATCAGCGGCAACAGCATTCACTGGCAGAACTGGGACTTCCACGTTCGCCTCGATTCGCGGGTCGGACCGATCCTGTCCACCGTCACCTACGACGACAAGGGCAAGAAACGCAAAATCATGTACGAAGGCTCGCTGGGCGGCATGATCGTGCCTTACGGCGACCCGGACATCGGCTGGTACTTCAAGGCCTACCTCGACTCCGGCGACTACGGCATGGGCACCCTGACCTCGCCGATCGCCCGCGGCAAGGACGCCCCGGAAAACGCCGTGCTGCTGGACGCCACCATCGCCGACTACACCGGCGCACCGACCGCTATCCCGCGCGCCATGGCGGTGTTCGAGCGCTACGCCGGGCCCGAGTACAAACACCAGGAAATGGGTCAGCCCAACCTCAGCACCGAGCGTCGTGAGCTGGTGGTGCGATGGATCAGCACCGTCGGCAACTACGACTACATCTTCGACTGGGTCTTCCAGCAGAACGGCACCATCGGCATCGACGCTGGTGCCACCGGCATCGAAGCGGTCAAGGGCGTGAAGTCCAAAACCATGCACGAAGACACCGCCAGGGAAGACACGCGCTACGGCACCCTGCTCGATCACAACATCGTCGGCACCACGCACCAGCACATCTACAACTTCCGCCTCGACATGGACGTGGACGGCGAGCAGAACTCACTGGTGGAAGTGAACCCGGTGGTGCTGCCCAACGACCGTGGCGGCCCGCGCACCAGCACCATGCAGACCGAAACCAAAGTGGTCGGCACCGAGCAACAGGCGGCGCAGAAATTCGACCCGTCGACCGTGCGCCTGCTGACCAACTTCAGCAAGGAGAACAAGGTCGGCAACCCGGTTTCCTATCAGCTGATTCCGTACGCCGGCGGCACCCACCCGGTGGCCAAGGGCGCCAACTTCGGCAAGGACGAATGGCTCTACCACCGCCTGAGTTTCATGGACAAGCAACTGTGGGTGACCCAATACAACCCCGAGGAAAAATACCCTGAAGGCAAATACCCGAACCGCTCGGACAAGGACTCGGGCCTGGGGCAGTTCACCCAGGACAACCACTCCATCGAGAACACCGACGACGTGGTCTGGCTGACCACCGGCACCACCCACATCGCCCGCGCCGAGGAATGGCCGATCATGCCGACCGAGTGGGTGCATGTGCTGTTGAAGCCGTGGAACTTCTTTGATGAAACGCCGACGTTGAACCTCAGCGCCCCGAAGTAAACAGGTCGAATGCAATACCTGTAGGAGCGAGCCTGCTCGCGAAGATCTCAAAGACACTGCGTTTATCCAGAATTCGCGCGTTATCGTTGACGACCATCGCGAGCAAGCTCGCTCCTCTAGAATCCCAGCTGGTACTCAGCGCGCCGGTGATTGTCATTGATGTTTTGACAGGGGCAGGCCGGTTTCCGGATCGAGGCCTTTTTCCTCACTGAGTTCGCGAATCATCTCCTCCGAAGGTTTCTCCGGAGGTGGTGTGGAGTCCCTTTTTTTCAGCCATTCGAAGGTGCCGTCCCAGTCCGGGAGTTTGGCGGGGGGAAGCGGGACGATGCTGTCGATGTCGGGGACCTTGGCACCAAGGTCTTCATAGCGGTCGAGGAACTCCTCGATTATTGCGTAGCGTCGGGAGCGCTCTGGATCTTCAGCCAGCGCGAAGTAATACAGTTCATTTTTTGGATCTGGTGTTCTAAATCCTCCGCTCAAGAATCCGGCACTATTCCCGCTACCGTTACGAGCGCCTGCCTGAAAACCCTGTATAGCTTCGGGATAAACATCCCGTGCTTTAAACAATACCCCGTAATAAAAGCTGCTCTCTTTATGCCCTTGATTCATGGCACAACGGCGCAATTCGATTACCACCTCATCCGCAACTTCAATTTTCTCTAACAATCTCGACACGTAAAACTGGGCGTCCGGATTGCCCAAGTCTGCCGCTTGGCGAAAATATGCATGTGCTCGACTGGTATCCTGTTTGACGCCGTATCCAAGTTCCAAGTAATGACCCATATCGTAGTAGCCGCCTGGAACACCTGCCGAGATGAGCGATTCGACAATATCGATGACTTCCTTGCCAGGCTCATCACTTTTAATCATGCCTTGTGATATCAACGTATGCAGATTGGTGCCAGCCTTGTAACTGCCCGCTGCATAACCTAATCGATAAAATCTGGCAATCTGTTGATAGTTCTTTTGAGCAACCCCTGAATCAAGGAATCGTGCATAGTTATAAAGGCTCTGAGCACTTTCACTAACAGGCGGCAGGCG
>NZ_JBWKZB010000056.1:27959-41336 GCF_059424105.1 Pseudomonas sp. GW456-E7
CACAACTGCTTCCTCAAAGGCTTGGCAACCGCCGGATCTTCAACACAGATATTCAACTCACTGTCGACTTCCATGCTGCGCGTATTGATGTTGGCCGACCCCAAAGTGGTGAACACGTCGTTGACGATCATCAACTTGCTGTGGATATACACATCCAGCCAGTTGCCGGGTGGTGAGTCCGGAGCGACCAGGGTGCATACCACGACCTTCAGGCCCGGAATCTCTTCGGGCAGCACGGGCTTTGCATTTTCCTGAGGAAGACTGTCCACCAATTCCTCGTAATGTTGCTGCGCCGCTTTCAGTCGAGCCTCGATGGGTTCGTAGGCCCGACTGACCCATTCGCCGTGAATATGGCCATAACCGCGGTTGAACAAGGTGGATTCGCGCTGGGCGTCGAGGACCTTCTGCCTGGCTTGAGCGACTTGTTCCTGAAGTTCATCGCGGCGCTCCAGCCGGGAGACCTCGGGGATGACATCCGGACGCCCCAGCTGCCTGAGCATCCGGTAGGTGTTGACCGTGCCATCGCCCATGCCTTCATTGGAGGAGTTGGTCACGACAAACAGATAGATCGGGCCGTGCACGGCCGTGTTTCGACCCCAGGCCACCTGGACCGCTGCAGCTTTTTTGATTTCCTCGGCCAAGGGCGGCCAACGGAAGTACTGGTTCTCCAGATACAAAAACTGCGTCGCATTCCTTACCGCTTGCAGGTAGTTCGCCTTGATGTCTTGCCGACCTTCCTGAAACTGCGTTCGCAAGACCTGCGCCATCATTCGCGGGCCGAACCCCGCCCGTGGCCTGAGCGCGCTGGCAATGGCCTTTCTCGGAGTCAGCAGATCGATACCTGTTTCATGCAACCAGGCCTGGGCGAAATTGTGGTTGAGGTACTCAAGGACCGGGCCGGTCACACGGCTGGAAATGTCCTGGCGCGGGGTTTCGCCATTGCGCCCCGTTTGTGCGTGCATCTTTGCGGCGCTGTGATCGTTCTTGTCCCAGTAGGCATCCAGCATGTTATGCCCCATGACAAAGCCGACGGCGGTATCGGGCGTTTCGTAATCGACGAGCACCATCTTCTGATGGTGTGTCGGGATCATGGACATCGCACCGGCGGTGGCCGCTTTGTTGAATCTCGAACGCTGGCCGTCTGCGCTGTTCAACGCAACCTGCCAGGCAATTTCCACGCGGTCCGTCAGGTTCAGGTCCCGCGCGACGAACTCGATGTTCTCGAACGCTTCCTTGCCAAAGCTGAAGGCCTTGGCCAGCCAATCGCCCCTCGCGCGGGAGAGGGCCCCCAGTGGCGTATGGCTTTCGAACCAGGAGCGTCGCTTGACGTCGGTCTTCGTCGCCCGGCGATACCATTCCCAGTCGAACTCGCGCTGGGCATCGTTGCGGCCACCTGACATGAACGAGGCCAGGTTGCGGCCCGGTGTCATGTTTTCAGCGAATGCCGCCGTCAGGTGCAGACTATCGGACCAGCACAATATGCGTACCTTGACACCTTTAGCCGCCACCATGCCCAGCAGTTGGCCGATGCACAGTGAACTGCTGTCCCCGCGCTTGAAGTACATCGATGGCTGAAAGCCCCAGCAGATGATTTCCACGTTGCTTTTGGCCGCCAGGATGGCGTCATAGACCGCGCCGAATGCGCGCTCGCCGTTAACCAGCGGCTCGAAGGTAGCGGGTACCGGGTCGTATTCGGTGCGCTGCACGAACCACGGCAGGTTGAGTTGGCAGGAGTTGGTTTTGCTGGTGGCGATCGGGACGATGATCGTGGGAGTGGCCATCTTCAAGCCTCCGATTTTTTTTTTGGGGGGGGGAAGTAGGGTATTGGCCGCCCGCAAGCCCGAACCGGGCAGCCATTGTGCTGAAGCGAATCTGTCAATCGAGGTCCAAGGCAGGCAAAACAGTCCGGGGAGCCGAACGTTTATGACGGCAGGCAACGGTCACAAGTCGGCGCATTCCTGAAAAGGTGTAGGTCGAGTCCTGACATGGCGTAGTACCCGTCCGAGAGACTAAACCTCAACGAGGTTACGAACCGGCAAATACACCGACATTCGAAGCTGCTGGTGCGGATAGAGTTTCAGCGAGGCAGGATTCGCAATGAGCTGTTGATACCGGGTCGATGAAACGCCAACCTTGAACCTCAGCACCCCGAAGTAAACGGTAAACACAATACCTGTGGGAGCGGGCTTGCTCGCGAAAGCGGTATGTCATTGACATTGACGTCGACTGACACGACGCCTTCGCGAGCAAGCCCGCTCCCACAGGGTTAATCAGTGTTCAGGTAATTCCATCAGTGTGTCAGGCCTCATCCCGATCGTTGATCCTCTATCCAAGCGCATCAATCCGGTCCAGCGCCTGGTTCACCGCCAGCTCCCCCAACAGGATGACTTGCGCGATGCCCAGCAGGGTATTGCGACTTGTCCCTTCCGTTCGATCCGCCAGATCCATGGTCATGACGTTGGCCGATGCCAGTGACTCGCAGGCATGGGCCAGCAGGGTTGCGGTATCGAGTTCCGGGTTGACGATGAACATCGTGCTGAGTTTGCGCGGGGTGGCCATGATATTGGCGGCAGAGGGGATGGGGTCGGATGGGGATGTCGGATCAGTGTCCGGCGGATTCGGTGTCACTTTGAACATATTTGCAAACTCCTGAATGGAGCCGCTACCACCTTGCTACTAAACGAGGGGTGGCGGCTGTACGCAGGTTAGTAGACCGGGGAGTCAGCATTTACCGGCGCGCCGAAGCGCCCTGCGCACAGCCACCATCAAATGCAGGCATATGAATACCTGACTGAAGGGAACGCTATGCACCTTACCAACAACCACGGGCTACTAAACCCGATCACTGACAATCAGTGACGCGGAGCAAGTTACCGAGCGGCCCCAAGGCGCACAAGCCGGCGGATTCTGGGGTATGTGTAGGCAACGACGCAAGGCGCTGTGGCTTTCACGAAGTAACCTTGAGGGCTTTTACACGAGCAGGGTTTGCGCTCTGGTGTAGCGCTCGATACGAACGGTTTAACCCTGTCAAAAAGCAGCTGCGGCATTGGGGCGCCGACAAGATAGTGAACGGTCCTACAGGTTAGGTGCGCCAACACCCGGAAGCATCCTACGCACCCAGCAGAAGCATCCGTGGAACCTCTTCGATGAAACGCCGACGTTGAACCTCAGCACACCGAAGTAACCAGGTCGTACGCAATACCTGTGGGAGCGGGCTTGCTCGCGAAAGCGGTATGTCATTGACATTGATGTCGACTGACACGACGCCTTCGCGAGCAAGCCCGCTCCCACAGGGTTATTCGGTGTTCATGAAAATTCATCAGGCATACCGCTTGCGATACTCCCCCGGCGCAATGCCGAAGCGCGACTTGAACGCGGTGGAGAAGTAGCTCGAATCGGAAAACCCCCACGAATACCCCAGCACCGACAACTTCTGCTCCTTGCCCGATTGGCGCAGGGATTCGGCGCACAGGTCCAGGCGACGGTTCTTGATGTAGCGCGCCACCACCAGTCCCTTCTTGGCAAACATTCGGTACAGGCCACGGGTGGACATGCCGACTTCCCGCGCCAGCCATTCCGGGCACAGGTCTTCGGAGCGAATGTTTTCGTCGATGCAGGTGAGCGTCTTGCGGAAGATCCGCTCATGGGCATCGGTGCAGTCGTCGGCCTGGCTGATCGCCGGGCGCAGCAGGCTGACGATCGCCTCCAGGGTCGCTTCGCTTTCCTGGCGGGTCAGGTGCTGCTGGCGGGTGGCGTCGAGGATCAGCCGGTGCGAGAGCATGGCGATGGGCGAGGTCGCGGCAATCCGGTGGCCGCACTTGACCGGGTTGAAGCGCAGGGTTTGCTCGACCAGTTGATACGGCAGGATCAGCGACAACTGCCGGGAGTTTTCGCCGTAGGTGAAATCGCTGGGGCGCGAGGCATCGATCAGCGTGATATCGCCGGGGGACAGCAAGACCTTGTCGTCGCCCTGGGCCATGCCCGCCGTGCCGTCGAGCTGGAACACCGCGAAGTACTTGCCGCCCTCACCCGCCGCGACTTCCTGGGGCGTACGGTACAAACGCGCCTGGCACACGTCGACGAAACTGAGTTTGAGCGCATCGCTCTGGTATTCGCGGATGCGCCCGGCAAATTCGCTGCCCAGGGGTTGTGCGTTGAAGGCGCCACAGATCTGGTTGATCTGATGGATCCACTGGTCGAACCCATCCTGGCGCTGTGCTGTTGTAGAAATCATGTCAGGCCTCACGCAGGCTTATTTTTATTGTCTACGTCAATCCACACGACACCGGATGCTTCAAGTCTCCTGAACCGCACCACTCCCTGAACAATGACGTGCTACTTCAGTCCGCCAAAACGCCGATAGAAGCTTTCACCGACATCCGGCAACGGGCCGTCGGCCGTTTCCAGTGCAGCGTTCAGCCATTCTTCGGCCTTGGCGTAGATCAAACGGTAAATGTTGCGGCACAACTGGCGGGCGGCGCGGCCTTCCCAGTCGCCGGGCAGCAACTCGTCCGGCAGTTGCGGGTCGCGCAGCAGCAGCTTGCGGTACTCGTGAATCAACAGCACCCGCGCCAGGAAGCAGTCGGCCGGTTGCAGGTTTTCCTGCTCGCGCAGGGCTTGCCACAACGGCCGGAACAACTGGATGAACTCGCTGTAATGCGCGGCCAGCTCCTCGATGTTCCAGCTCTCGCGTACCTGCAGGCGCAGGGCCTTGGAGGCCAGGACGTCCTGGGCGGTGGTTTCGAAGACGATGGTGTCCTCCTGGGCGCCGAGGTCGAGCAGGGTCGCGTTGACGTCGGACCGGTCGCTGCGCGGACAGGCCAGCACCACCGGCGAAATCGCGCCGAAGCCTTGCCATTCCAGTTCCTCGCGCACCTGTTTGCGTTTGTCCTGGGTCAGTTGCGAGAGCATCACCAGGCACCAGGAACCATCCCAGGCCGGCATCGTGGTGCTGTAGACCCGCTTGAAGGCCTTGTCGAAACGGCGACGACCGGTGCCGGTCAGGCTGTAGTAACTGCGGCGACCGACTTTCTCGGCGGTCAGCCAGCCTTCCTTGGTCAGGCGAAAAATCGAGGTGCGGATCAGCCGTTCGTTGATGCCGATGGGTTCGAGCAACTGAATCAGGCTGCCCAGCCACACGGTGCCGCCATGGGGTTCGATGGCATCCCCGTACAACGTGATGATCAAGGAACTGGCGCGGATCGGCGTCTGCTCCTGGAAGCGGGTAATCAGGTGGTTCAAGGGAGTCAGGGACGACATGGGCGTTCCGTGCAAAAAAAGAAAAGGAATATACCGAAACTCCGTAGGAGCTGCCGAAGGCTGCGATCTTTTGATCTTGATTGTTCAAAAAAACAAAATCAAAAGATCGCAGCCTTCGGCAGCTCCTACACAGGGGGATCAGCTGCTTTTCGGTCGAAGGCCACTGTCACTGATACGCGGGCGATCCGGTTCCGGTTCGCTCAGTGGCTCGCACACCTGCATCTGCTCGAGGCAACGCTGGGCCAGCTGCTGATACTCCCGGGTGCCGGCCTGCTTCCACGCCACTTCCTGATCGCTGAGGCTGCGCTTGATGCTGGCCGGTGCGCCCATGACCAACGACTGTTCCGGGCATTCGAAGCCGGCCTTGACGAACGCCGCCGCCGACACGAATGAACGCGGGCCGATCCGGGCGTTGTCCATCACCACCGCATTCATGCCCACCAGCGCATCGGCGCCGATCCGGCACCCGTGCAGCACCGCGCCGTGGCCGATGTGGCCGTTGCGCTCCACCACCGTGTCGCTGTCGGGGAAACCGTGCATCACGCAGGTGTCCTGCAGGTTGGCGCCCTCCTCCAGCACGATCCGCCCGAAGTCCCCGCGCAGGCTGGCCAACGGCCCCACATAGCAATGCGGGCCGATGATCACATCGCCGATCAATACGGCAGACGGGTGCACATAAGCGCTCGGGTCAACCACCGGAGTCAGGCCATCAAGGCTGTAGCAGGTCATGGCAGGTTCCTTCGCAAAGCGATGCAAATAATGGCCTATTTTGTATCACATCACTTTTACCAGCACAAAGACTAAAAACCGTATCACTTGAAACTCACCTTTCCGACGAAAACCAATGTGCCCCTAAAAACGCTACAAAGCCCAATGAACTCAGGGGAAAACCCATTATCAGCGCCCCTTCAACAGAAAGACATAAAATCGAAAACCACACAATTAGGACACATTAAATCAATTTTATTATTGCATTTGCGTATCACGTTGTAGCTATACTTGGGCAAAACCGGCCCCCGAGGCCGATCCAATAACGAGCCGGCACCACGCCGAGCGTGCACCCTGAGGGCATCCGCCATGCCTCTGACCCTTGCCGTCGAATTGATCGAGCCTGGCGTCCGCCTGATTACCCTGCAGCGCCCGCAAGCCCTGAACGCCTTGACCACCGAGTTGCTGGGCGAACTGGCCGCTGAACTGAACGCCGCGCAAGCCGACCCCGACACCCGCGCCGTGGTCCTCACCGGCAGCCGCAAGGCCTTCGCCGCCGGCGCCGACATCAAGGAAATGGCCGAACGCAACCTGGTCGGCATCCTCGACGACCCGCGCCAGGCCTCGTGGCAAACCATCACCCGTTTCAGCAAACCGCTGATCGCCGCGGTCAACGGCTTCGCCCTCGGCGGTGGCTGCGAATTGGCGATGCACGCCGACATCATCATTGCCGGGGAAGACGCGCGCTTCGGCCAGCCGGAAATCAACCTCGGGATCATGCCCGGCGCCGGAGGCACCCAACGTTTGTTGCGCGCCGTCGGCAAATCCATGGCCATGCAGATAGTCCTCACGGGTGAACCGATCGACGCCCGCCAGGCACAGCGCGCCGGCCTGGTCAGCGAAGTGACTCAACCGGAGTTCACCGTCGACCGCGCCCTGCACATCGCCCGCGGCATTGCCGCCAAGGCGCCACTGGCGGTGCGCCTGGCCAAGGAAGCGCTGCTCAAGGCCATGGACACCGACCTGGCCAGCGGCCTGCGCTTCGAGCGCCACGCCTTCACCGTGCTGGCCGGCACCCGCGACCGCGACGAAGGCATTGCGGCCTTCCAGGAAAAACGCGCGCCGACCTTCACCGGCCAGTAATCCAACGAATTCGAACGACTGCCAAGAGAACGCCCAGACCATGAACTTCGAACACATCCTGTTTTCCATCGACGCCGGCGTCGCCCTGCTCAGCCTCAACCGGCCAGACCAGCTCAACAGCTTCAACACCCAGATGCATGGCGAAGTGAAGGAAGCGCTCAAACAAGTGCGGCAGAACCCGGACGTGCGCGTTTTACTGCTGACCGGTGAAGGTCGCGGCTTCTGCGCCGGGCAGGACCTGAGCGACCGCAATGTCGCGCCGGGCAGCGCCGTGCCGGACCTGGGCGAATCCATCGAGAAGTTCTACAACCCGCTGATCCGCCAGTTGCGCGACCTGCCGCTGCCGGTGATCTGTGCGGTCAACGGCGTCGCCGCCGGCGCCGGCGCCAACATCCCGCTGGCCTGCGACCTGGTGCTGGCGGCGCGTTCGGCCAGTTTCATCCAGGCGTTCTGCAAGATCGGCCTGATTCCCGATTCCGGTGGCACCTGGACCTTGCCACGCCTGGTCGGCATGGCCCGAGCCAAAGCCCTGGCCTTGCTTGGCAATCGCCTGAGCGCCGAACAGGCCGAGCAATGGGGCCTGATCTACCAGTGCGTGGACGACGCCGACCTGCGCGACGAAGCGCTGAAACTGGCCCGCCACCTCGCCACTCAACCCACCTACGGCCTGGCGCTGATCAAACGCAGCCTCAACGCCAGCCTGAGCAACAGCTTCGACGAACAGTTGGAACTGGAGCGCGACCTGCAACGCCTGGCCGGGCGCAGCGAGGATTATCGCGAAGGCGTCGGCGCCTTCATGGAAAAACGCACCCCAAGCTTCAAGGGACGCTGAGTCATGACCGCATTGAACACCTCTGCACGCATCGCCGTGATCGGCGCCGGGGCCATGGGCGCCGGCATCGCCCAGGTCGCGGCCCAAGCCGGCCATCCGGTGTTGCTGCTGGACAACCGTCCCGGCGCGGCGGCGCAGGCCATCGAAGGCATCGATCGACAACTGGGCAAACGGGTCGAAAGCGGCAAGCTGTCCGCCGAGTCACGCAGCGCAACCATTGCCCGCCTGCAAGCGGTGGAAGCCATCGATGCCCTGGCCGATTGCGAGCTGATCATCGAAGCCATCGTCGAGAACCTCGAGGTCAAGCGTGCACTTTTCCGCCAGCTCGAAGGCATCTGCGGCGAACACTGCATTCTCGCCAGCAACACCTCGTCGCTGTCGATCACCAGCATCGCCGCGCAGCTTGCACATCCGGAGCGCCTGCTCGGCCTGCACTTCTTCAACCCGGCGCCGGTCATGGCGTTGGTGGAAATTGTTTCCGGCCTGGCCAGCGATCCGGCATTGGCTGAATGTCTCTACGACACCGCCAAGGCCTGGGGCAAAAAACCGGTGCATACCCGCTCCACGCCGGGCTTCATCGTCAACCGCGTGGCCCGGCCGTTCTATGCCGAAAGCCTGCGGATGCTGCAGGAAGGCGCGGCCGACTGCCCAACCCTGGATGCGTTGATGCGCGAAGCCGGCGGCTTTGCCATGGGCGCGTTCGAGCTGACCGATCTGATCGGCCACGACGTCAACTACGCCGTGACCTGCTCGGTGTTCGACGCTTATTACCAGGACACGCGCTTCCTGCCGTCGCTGATCCAGAAAGAACTGGTGGACGGCGGCCGTCTGGGACGCAAGAGCGGCCAGGGTTTCTACCGCTACGCCCAAGGCGCGGAACGCCCGCAAGCCGCTGAAATCAGCAGCGATGCGATAGTCGAGGTCTGTGCCGTGGAGGGCAACCTCGGTATAGCACAAGGCTTGCTCGCACGCTTGCGTGAACAAGGCGTCGAGATCGTCCAGCGCGATGGTCAAGGTTTGCTGCGGGTCGGTGACGCCGTGCTGGCCTTGAGCGATGGGCGCATGGCCTGTCAGCGGGCTCGTGAAGACGGGCTGCGCAACCTGATCCTGCTGGATCTGGCGTTCGATTACGGCAATGCCAAACGCATCGCCATCAGCCATGCGGCTGGCATCGATCCGCAGGCCCTCAAACAAGGCGTGGCCCTGCTGCAACGGGCCGGCCTCAAGGTCAGCCTGCTCAGCGACAGCCCGGCCCTCGCCGTCCTGCGTACCGTGGCGATGCTCGCCAACGAAGCCGCCGATGCCCTGCTGCAGGGCGTCGCGTCGGCTGCCGACATCGATCTGGCGATGCGCGCCGGGGTCAATTATCCACAGGGGCCGCTGGCCTGGGCCGATGCCATTGGCCTGTCGCACGTTCTGAACGTGCTGGAAAACCTGCAAGCCAGTTATGGCGAAGAACGCTACCGGCCGTCGCTGCTGCTGCGCCGTCGCGTCGCCGAAGGGAGAACATTCCATGACTAACCATGAAGCCATGACCCTGGCCAGTGAATGTGCACAATCGCTGTTCCAGCGCGACGCCGCCAGCCAGGCCATGGGCATGCGCCTGCTCTCGGCCGGCCCCGGTTGCGCGCGAGTGGGCATGACCGTGCGCGCCGACATGGTCCAGGGCCACGGCACCTGCCACGGCGGCTACCTGTTCGCCCTCGCCGATTCGGCGTTCGCCTTTGCCTGCAACAGCTACAACGAGGCCACCGTGGCCATCGGTTGCAGCATCGACTACATCGCCCCGGCCCGTCTGGGTGACACGCTCAATGCCGACTGCATCGAGCAGAGCCGTTCCGGGCGCACTGGCAACTACGACGTACGCATCGAAAACCAGCAGGGCCAGTTGATCGCCCTGTTCCATGGCAAATCCTACAAAGTGCGCGGCCCGGTGCTGACGCAGGAGAACCCGAATGAATGACGCCCTGATCATCGACGCCGTCCGCACCCCGATAGGCCGCTACGCCGGGGTCCTGAGCAGCGTGCGCGCCGACGACCTCGGTGCGGTGCCGCTGCGCGAACTGCTGCGCCGCCACCCGCAAGTCGACTGGAACACGGTCGACGACGTGATCTACGGCTGCGCCAACCAGGCCGGCGAAGACAACCGCAACGTTGCGCGCATGTCGGCGCTGCTGGCCGGGTTGCCGGTCAGCGTGCCCGGCACCACGCTCAATAGGCTGTGTGGCTCAGGGCTGGACGCGGTGGGCACGGCTGCCCGGGCGATTCGCAGCGGCGAAACCGGGTTGATGCTGGTCGGCGGTGTCGAATCGATGTCCCGCGCACCGCTGGTGATGGGCAAGGCCGAGCAGGCGTTTTCCCGTTCGGCGGAAATCTTCGACACTACCATCGGCTGGCGTTTCGTCAATCCGCTGATGAAAAAGGCCTATGGCATCGACTCCATGCCGGAAACCGCGGAGAACGTCGCCGAACAGTTCAACATCTCCCGGGCCGACCAGGACGCCTTCGCCCTGCGCAGCCAGCAGCGTGCAGCGACCGCCCAGGCCAACGGGCGCCTGGCGAAGGAAATCGTCGCCGTGGAAATCCCGCAGCGCAAAGGCCCGGCCAAAGTGGTCGAGCACGACGAACATCCACGGGGCGACACCACGCTCGAACAGCTTGCCAAACTGGGCACGCCGTTCCGCGAAGGCGGCAGCATCACCGCCGGCAACGCTTCCGGGGTCAACGACGGCGCCTGCGCGCTGCTGCTGGCCAGTCCGCAAGTCGCCAAGCGCCACGGCCTGACCGCCCGCGGCCGGGTCGTGGCCATGGCCACTGCCGGCGTCGAACCACGGATCATGGGCATCGGCCCGGTGCCGGCCACACGCAAGGTGCTGGAAGTGGCCAACCTGAGCCTGGCCGACATGGACGTGATCGAACTCAACGAAGCGTTTGCCGCACAGGGTCTGGCGGTGCTGCGCGAGCTTGGCCTGAGCGACACCGATCCACGGGTCAATCCCAACGGCGGCGCCATCGCCCTCGGCCACCCGTTGGGTATGAGCGGCGCGCGACTGGTGACCACCGCCCTGCATGAGCTTGAGGAACGGAACGGCCGCTACGCCCTGTGCACCATGTGCATCGGCGTCGGCCAAGGGATCGCGCTGATCATCGAGCGTCTATCCCACTAAAGAATCGCGATTCCCGAGGAGCCGAGAGGTATCCTTGGGGCATGCACTCAAAGCCCTTGTGCAAAAGGGCTGGAACACAAAAACAATTCGAGTGAACACATGAACATGCCAATTGCCCAAGCCGTGCTGAACCCTGTGCTGGACCCGCTGGAAACCGCCAGCATCGACGAGCTGCGCCAGCATCAGCTCGAGCGCCTGCGCTGGAGCCTGAACCACGCCTACAACAACGTGCCGCTGTACCGTCAGCGTTTCGATGCGCTGGGCGTGCACCCGGACGACATCAAGTCCCTCGACGACCTGGCGAAATTCCCTTTCACCACCAAGTCCGACCTGCGCGACAACTACCCCTACGGCATGTTTGCCGTGCCGATGAACGACATCGTGCGCCTGCACGCGTCCAGCGGCACCACCGGCAAACCGACCGTGGTCGGCTACACCCAGAACGACATCGACACCTGGGCCAACGTGGTGGCCCGCTCGATCCGCGCCGCCGGTGGCCGCCGTGGCGACAAGGTGCACATTTCCTATGGCTACGGCCTGTTCACCGGCGGCCTCGGCGCGCACTACGGCGCCGAACGCCTGGGTTGCACGGTGATCCCGATGTCCGGCGGCCAGACCGAAAAACAAGTGCAACTGATCAAGGATTTCCAGCCGGACATCATCATGGTCACGCCGTCGTACATGCTCAACATCGCCGACGAAATCGAGCGCCAGGGCATCGACCCGCACAAACTGGCCCTGCGCCTGGGCATCTTCGGCGCCGAGCCGTGGACCGCCGAACTGCGCAGCGCCATCGAAGCGCGCCTGGGCATCACCGCCCTGGACATCTACGGCCTGTCGGAAATCATGGGGCCGGGCGTCGCCATGGAATGCGCCGAAACCAAGGACGGCCCAACCATCTGGGAAGACCATTTCTACCCGGAAATCATCGACCCGATCACCGGCGAAGTACTGCCGGACGGCCAGATGGGCGAACTGGTGTTCACCTCCCTGAGCAAAGAAGCCCTGCCGATGATCCGCTACCGCACCCGCGACCTGACGCGCCTGCTGCCGGGTACGGCGCGACCGATGCGCCGCATCGACAAAATCACCGGACGCAGCGACGACATGCTGATCATCCGCGGGGTCAACGTGTTTCCGACACAGATCGAGGAACAGGTACTCAAAGTCAAACAACTCGCCGAGTGCTACGAGATCCATCTGTATCGCAATGGCAACCTGGACAGCGTTGATGTGCATGTCGAGCTCAAGGCTGAGCACCAGCACCTGAGCGATGAACAGCAGAAGGCTGTTTGCGGGGAACTGAGCAAACACATCAAGACGTATATCGGGATCAGTTCGCGGGTTGTTTTGCAGCCTTTCCATTCGATCAAGCGATCCGAGGGCAAGGCTTGCCACGTGTTGGATAAACGTCCGAAAGCATGACTGCTGCACCCTTTATGGCCCCGCTTATTGCGGGGCTTTTTTTTGGCCGGGCTTTACCGACTCTGGAGTCGAGCCCTATTCCTGTGGGAGCGAGCCTGCTCGCGAAGGCGGCTTGACTGCCAGCCTGTCTTTTGTTGATTGCGTACATATCCGTTTCTTCGGTAACGGCCTCCTATGGTTCCGCTCTTACAGCGGGTCACTTGGAAAAGCCTGTAGGAGCGAGCTTGCTCGCGATGGAGGTCAACGATGATGCGGGAAGCCTGGCACCCCGCGGTGCTCTCAGGTTTTTCGCGAGCAAGCTCGCTCCTACAGAGCCCGCCGCCATCGGCCATCCATGGCCGGGGGCGGCTAACCCGGCCTCCATGCCGGGTTGCCCACTGCGCAGAACCTGCGCTCGGCCTCACGAGGGGGCGTACACCGCAACAGCGTCCGAGGCGGCCTACCGGCCGGCCTGGTTCTGATGCAAGCGCATTCCCCTGTAGGAGCTGTCGAGTGCAACGAGGCTGCGATCTTTTGGAGGTGATACAGCCACAAAATTCCAGTCGGCTGTCGGGCCGCCTTCGCGAGCAGGCTCGCTCCCACAGGCATTCGGTACATCTGCAAGATTTCGATCGGCTGGCAGGCCGCCTTCGCGAGCAGGCTCGCTCCCACAGAAGAGCAAAGGCAGGTCGGCGTACACAAACGCTCCCCACCACTCAACAGGCCGAGCGTTAGCTCGCCTGCAGCTCTTGATCTTGATCCACCCGCCCCCTCGGCAGGCTGAGCAGAGGTGTTCATCCGGGGATGGGCGCGCAGCGCCGTTCGACGCAGTCGAACTCATTGCATGTAGGTCGAAGCGAAGCC
>NZ_JBWKZB010000057.1:0-39966 GCF_059424105.1 Pseudomonas sp. GW456-E7
GCCTTCGGCAGCTCCTACAGGGAAACGCGATCTCATGTAGGAGCTGCCGAAGGCTGCGATCTTTTGATCTTCAGAAACGACAAAGGCCACCCGAAGGTGGCCTTTGTTTGGTGAAGCGTCAGTCTAGCGAGAGGCTTACTTGACAGCCCAACCGGTCAGCTCGGCCAGGGCCTTGCCGATGTCTGCCAGCGAACGCACGGTTTTAACGCCTGCGTCTTGCAGAGCAGCGAATTTCTCGTCTGCAGTGCCTTTGCCGCCAGAGATGATTGCGCCAGCATGGCCCATGCGCTTGCCCGGAGGAGCAGTCACACCAGCGATGTAGGAAACAACCGGCTTGGTCACGTGTGCCTTGATGTAGGCAGCCGCTTCTTCTTCAGCCGAACCGCCGATCTCACCGATCATCACGATCGCTTCGGTCTTCGGGTCTTCCTGGAACAGCTTCAGGATGTCGATGAAGTTCGAACCCGGGATCGGGTCACCACCGATGCCGACGCAAGTCGACTGACCGAAACCGGCGTCAGTAGTCTGCTTCACAGCTTCGTAGGTCAGGGTGCCGGAACGGGAAACGATACCGACCTTGCCTGGCAAGTGAATGTGACCTGGCATGATGCCGATCTTGCATTCGCCTGGAGTGATCACGCCTGGGCAGTTAGGGCCGATCAGGGTAACACCCAGCTCGTCGCACTTAACTTTAGCGTCCAGCATGTCCAGGGTAGGAATGCCTTCGGTGATGCAGACGATCAGCTTGATGCCGCCGAAAGCAGCTTCCAGGATCGAGTCCTTGCAGAAAGGAGCCGGAACGTAGATCACGCTGGCGGTGGCGCCAGTGGCCGCTACGGCGTCTTTCACGGTGTTGAACACTGGCAGGCCCAGGTGCTCGGTGCCGCCTTTGCCTGGAGTTACACCACCAACCATCTTGGTGCCGTACTCGATGGCTTGCTGGGTGTGGAAACTACCTTGCGAACCGGTAATACCCTGGCAGATAACTTTGGTGTCTTTATTGATCAGGACGCTCATTATTTGCCCTCCGCAGCTTTGACAACTTGTTGAGCAGCGTCGGTCAGGCTGGTAGCAGCGATGATGTTCAAACCGCTTTCTGCCAGTACTTTAGCGCCCAGCTCAGCGTTGTTGCCTTCAAGGCGAACAACAACCGGGATTTTCACGCCGACTTCTTTCACCGCGCCGATGATGCCTTCGGCAATCATGTCGCAACGAACGATGCCGCCGAAGATGTTGACCAGTACTGCAGCGACGTTAGTGTCCGACAGGATGATCTTGAACGCTTCGGTAACGCGTTCCTTGGTAGCACCGCCGCCCACGTCGAGGAAGTTGGCTGGCTTGCCGCCATGCAGGTTGACGATGTCCATGGTACCCATGGCCAGGCCGGCACCGTTGACCATGCAACCGATGTTGCCTTCCAGCGCTACGTAGTTCAGTTCGAACTTGGCAGCGTGCGCTTCGCGCGGATCGTCCTGCGACGGATCGTGGAAAGTCTTCAGCTTAGGCTGACGGTACATGGCGTTGGCGTCGATGTTGATCTTGGCGTCCAGGCAGTGCAGATCGCCGTCAGCCTTGATCACCAGCGGGTTCACTTCCAGCAGGGCCAGATCGTGATCCTGGAACAGTTTGGCCAGACCTACGAAGATCTTGGCGAACTGGGCAACTTGCTTGCCTTCCAGACCCAGCTGGAAAGCCAGCTCGCGACCCTGGAATGGCTGAGCGCCAACCAGTGGATCGATAGTGGCCTTCAGAATTTTTTCTGGCGTGTCGTGAGCGATTTTCTCGATGTCCACGCCACCTTCGGTGGAAGCCATGAACACGATGCGACGGCTCGAACGGTCAACGACAGCGCCCAGGTACAGCTCTTTAGCGATATCAGTGCACGATTCAACCAGGATCTTGGTGACTGGCTGACCATTGGCGTCAGTCTGGTAAGTCACCAGACGCTTGCCCAGCCACTGCTGTGCGAAGGCTTTGGCGTCTTCTTTGTTGCGAACCAGCTTGACGCCGCCCGCTTTACCGCGACCACCGGCGTGGACCTGGGCTTTGACAACCCACTCGCTGCCGCCGATTTTGTCGCAAGCTTCTGCTGCTGCTTCCGGGGTGTCTACCGCGTAACCGGTGGATACTGGCAGGCCGTACTCAGCGAACAGCTGCTTACCCTGATACTCGTGAAGATTCATGCTTATTACCGTCTTCGTTAGGTACTGCGCATTCGGTGCTGCACTGTTCAGTGCCGCACCACCTGTGACTGCTGCTTGCGTAGCCTTTCCGGACAACCGGTGCAGCTACGCAAGACTGCGTCCAGCGGATATTCCGCGGTGAGTCTTGCATGCAAGGCTCACGACGGGCCACGCCGCCGTGGTTTCTTATTATGTCTTAACGCTTCTTGCGGTTGGCGATGTGGATGGCGCCGCCATTCACTGCCAAAGCAGCTTCGTGCAAGGCTTCAGACAGGGTCGGATGGGAGAAAACCATCATGCCCAGGTCTTCAGCGCTGGTGCCGAATTCCATACCGATCGCGCCCTGCTGAACCAGTTCGGCAGCGCTTGGGCCAATCACGTGGACGCCCAGTACGCGGTCTGTCTTGGCATCTGCGATCACCTTGACGAAACCACCGGTGTCGTTGGCAGCCATGGCACGGCCGGAGGCTGCGAACGGGAAGGTGCCGACGTTAACTTCAACGCCTTCGGCTTTCAAGGCCTGCTCGGTTTTACCAACCCACGCGATTTCCGGGTGAGTATAAATAACCGAAGGGATCAAATCATAGTTCATCTGGGCCTTGTGGCCCTTGATGCGCTCGACAACCATGATGCCTTCTTCGGACGCCTTGTGCGCCAGCATCATGCCGCGAACCACGTCTCCGATGGCGTAAACGCCCGGTACGGTGGTAGCGCAGTGATCGTCAACGTGCACGAAACCGCGCTCGTCCAGGGTCACGCCGCAGTCGGCAGCCAACAGATCAGTGGTCACTGGACGGCGACCAACGGCTACGATCAGCTTGTCGAAAGTGATGTTCTGTTCGCCGTTGGCATCGGTGTAGTTCACCACGACTTCGTCGCCGTTCACTTTGGAACCGGTGACGCGAGCGCCCAGCTTGATGTCCAGACCTTGCTTGGTCAGGGTTTTCAGCGCTTCCTTGGAAACAGCGGTGTCGGCTGCCATCAGGAAGGTGTCCAGGGCTTCCAGGACAGTCACTTCTGCACCCAGACGCGACCAGACCGAACCCAGTTCCAGACCGATCACGCCAGCGCCGATCACGCCCAGACGTTTTGGAACGGATTGGAATTCCAGAGCGCCAGTCGAATCGACGATCACATTCTGGTCAACCGGAGCTGGCGGAATGTCGATCGGACGCGAACCTGGTGCCAGGATGACGTTTTCGGCTTCGATGATTTCTACCGAGCCATCAGGCTTGGTGACTTCGACTTTCTTGCCGGCCAGCAGCTTGCCGTGACCCTGGATGGAGGTCACACCGTTGGCTTTGAACAGGGTCGCAACACCGGAGGTCAGGCCTTTGACGATGTTGGCTTTACGGCCGACCATCGCTGGCACGTCCATGGTCACGCCAGCGTGATTGATACCGTGGATCGCGAAACCGTCCTGGGCTTCGTGGAATTTCCACGAGCTGTCCAGCAGGGCCTTGGAAGGAATGCAGCCGACGTTCAGGCAAGTACCGCCCAGAGCCAGTTTGCCTTCCTTGTCGGTGTACTTCTCGATGCAGGCAGTGGAGAGACCCAACTGCGCGGCCTTGATGGCAGCGACGTAACCGCCAGGGCCCGCACCGATCACTACTACGTCAAATTTCTGCGACATTCAAAAAATCCTCTTTAGCGAAAAGCTTCAAGCCGCGAGCGGCAAGCCAGGCTGCGGGTTTTCCGACAGCACGGGCTTGCAGCTCATGGCTGCTTCTATCAGATATCCAGCAACAGACGAGCCGGATCTTCCAGCAGGTTCTTGATGGTCACCAGGAAGGTCACAGCTTCTTTGCCATCGATCAGACGGTGATCGTAGGACAGTGCCAGGTACATCATCGGACGGATAACGACCTGACCATTGATGGCCATAGGACGCTGGATGATGTTGTGCATGCCCAGGATGGCGGCTTGTGGCGGGTTGACGATCGGGGTCGACATCATCGAACCGAAAGTACCGCCGTTGGTGATGGTGAACGTACCACCGGTCATTTCGTCCATCGACAGTTTGCCGTCGCGGGCTTTCTTGCCGAAGGTGGCGATGCCGCCTTCGATTTCAGCCAGGCTCATCAGTTCGGCGTTACGCAGAACCGGTACTACCAGGCCGCGATCGCTGGAAACTGCAACGCCGACGTCAGCGTAACCGTGGTAAACGATGTCGCCGCCGTCGATCGAAGCGTTGACAGCCGGGAAGCGCTTCAGTGCTTCGGTGGCCGCTTTCACGAAGAAGGACATGAAGCCCAGGCGCACGCCGTTGTGGGACTTCTCGAAGAGATCCTTGTACTTCGAACGCAGCGCCATGACTTCTGTCATGTCGACTTCGTTGAAAGTGGTCAGCATCGCCATGTTCGACTGGGCTTCAACCAGACGCTTGGCCACGGTGGCACGAACGCGGGTCATAGGTACGCGCTTCTCGATGCGGTCGCCAGCAGCGAACACAGGAGCAGCGGCAGCCGGAGCAGCAGCCTTGGCAGGTGCGGCAGCAGGAGCAGCTTTCTTGGCTTCGACAGCGGCAACCACGTCTTCCTTGGTGACACGGCCATCTTTGCCGGTGCCCTTGACGGAAGCCAGGTTGATGCCGTTTTCTTCGGCCAGCTTGCGAGCGGCTGGAGCGGCGATAGCGTCTTCGTCAGCGCCGGCAGCTGAAGCTGCGGCAGCAGCGGCCGGAGCAGCAGCGGCAGCCGGAGCGGCAGCAGCAGCGCCGCCTTCAACGATGGAGCCCAGGACTTCGTCGGACAGAACGGTGTCGCCTTCGTTCTTGACGATAGCGCCCAGCACGCCGTCAGCGGTAGCCAGCACTTCCAGCACGACTTTGTCGGTTTCGATGTCGACGATCAGTTCGTCGCGCTTGACCGCATCGCCCGGTTGTTTGTGCCAGGTGGCAACGGTGCCATCGGCAACCGATTCCGGGAAAGTGGGGGCTTTGATCTCGATAGCCATTGTCTGTGGTTCCTTAAATTCGGTTTCAGGTGCGCGAAGGCGTTAAACAGTAAAGGCGTCTTGCAGCAGTTTTTCCTGCTGTTCGGCGTGCATCGATGCGTAACCGCATGCAGGTGCAGCAGAAGCCTCACGGCCCGCGTACTCGAGTACGAGAGACTTGTTGAGGTTGCTGATGCTGCGACGCATGTGGTGTTGGCTGCAGTACCAGGCACCCTGGTTCATCGGCTCTTCCTGACACCAAACGGCGTGTTTGACGTTGGTATAAGGAGCCAGGACTTCTTTCAAGTCGTCCTCAGGGAATGGGTACAGCTGCTCGATACGCACGATGGCGATGTCGTCACGACCTTCGGCACGGCGTTTTTCCAGCAGGTCGTAGTAGACCTTGCCGCTACACAGAACAACGCGCTCGACCTTTTTCGGGTCTTGGGCATCGATTTCCGGGATGACGGTCTGGAACGAACCTTCGGCCAGATCTTCCAGCGTCGAGATGGCCAGCTTGTGGCGCAGCAGCGACTTCGGAGTCAGGACTACCAGTGGTTTGCGCAGCGGGCGAATCACCTGACGGCGCAGCAAGTGGTAGATCTGAGCCGGCGTCGTCGGCATGCACACCTGAATGTTGTGCTCGGCGCACAGCTGCAGGTAACGCTCCAGACGAGCCGAGGAGTGCTCCGGACCCTGACCTTCATAACCGTGCGGCAGCAGCATGGTCAGACCGCACAGACGGCCCCACTTGTGCTCGCCACTGGTGATGAACTGGTCGATTACAACCTGGGCGCCGTTGGCGAAGTCGCCGAACTGGGCTTCCCAGATAACCAGGGCATTCGGCGTGGTGGTCGAGTAACCGTACTCGAACGCCAATACCGCTTCTTCGGACAGGAACGAGTCGTACAGGTCAAAACGCGGCTGACCGTCGTACAGGTTCTGCAGCGGGATGTAGGTGCCCGCGTCTTTCTGGTTGTGCAGGACAGCGTGACGGTGCGAGAACGTACCGCGGCCGATGTCCTGGCCAGTCATGCGAATCGGATGACCTTCGAACGCCAGGGTCGCGTACGCCATGGTTTCGGCGTAGCCCCAGTTGATCGGCAGGCCACCGGCTTGCATCTTCTGGCGGTCTTCGTAGATCTTGGCAACCTGGCGCTGGACCACGAAGCCTTCCGGGATTTCCAGCAGCTTGGCGGACAGTTCCTGCAAGGTCTTCAGATCGAAGCGAGTGTCGTGACGCGCGGTCCAGGTGTGACCCAGGTACGGACGCCAGTCCACGAACAGTTCCTTGTTCGGCTCTTTGACCAGGCTTTTCACAACGTGCAGACCGTTGTCCAGCGCGTTGCGGTATTCGTCGACTTTCGCCTGAACACGCTCTGCATCCAGCACACCGCCTTGAGTCAGACGATCGGCATACAGCTCACGGGTGGTGCGCTGCTTGGTGATCTGCTGATACATCAGAGGCTGGGTGCCGCTTGGCTCGTCGGCCTCGTTGTGGCCGCGACGACGGTAGCAGACCAGGTCGATCACCACGTCACGCTTGAACTGCATGCGGTAGTCGATGGCCAGCTGGGTCACGAACAATACGGCTTCCGGATCATCACCATTCACATGGAGGATCGGCGCCTGGATCATTTTCGCAACGTCGGTCGCGTACTCGGTGGAACGCGAGTCCAGCGGGTTGCTGATGGTGAAACCGACCTGGTTGTTGATCACGATGTGCACGGTACCGCCGGTCTTGAAACCGCGGGTCTGCGACATCTGGAAGGTTTCCATGACCACGCCCTGACCTGCGAAAGCAGCGTCACCGTGGATGGAGATCGGCAGAACCTTCTCGCCGGTCGGGTCGTTACGACGATCCTGACGGGCGCGAACCGAACCTTCGACCACCGGGGAAACGATTTCCAGGTGGGACGGGTTGAACGCCATCGCCAGGTGAACTTCACCGCCGGTGGTCATCACGTTGGACGAGAAGCCCTGGTGGTATTTCACGTCACCGGAGCCGAGCTCGACCTTCTTCTTGCCTTCGAACTCGTCGAACAGCTCGCGCGGGTTCTTGCCGAAGGTGTTGACCAGCACGTTCAGACGGCCACGGTGGGCCATGCCGATGACGATTTCCTTGGTGCCGTAGGAACCGGAACGCTGGATCAGCTCGTCGAGCATCGGAATCAGGCTTTCGCCGCCTTCCAGACCGAAACGCTTGGTACCCGGGTATTTGGTGCCCAGGTATTTTTCCAGGCCTTCACCGGCGGTCACGCGCTCGAGCAGGTGGCTCTTGATGTCGGCGGAGTACGTCGGACGGCCGCGCACGCTTTCCAGACGCTGCTGGAACCACTGGCGCTGCTCGGAATCGGTGATATGCGTGAATTCAGCGCCGATGGTGCGGCAATATGTCTGCTGCAACGCTTCGTGAATTTCGCGTAGGCTCGCTTCCTCTTTGCCGATGAACAGGTCGCCGGCACGGAAGGTCGTATCAAGATCGGCATTGGTCAAGCCGTAATGATTGATCGACAGGTCTGCAGGTGCAGGACGCTGCCACAGCCCCAGCGGGTCAAGCTGGGCTGCCTGGTGGCCACGCATACGGTAGGCCTGGATCAATCGCAGCACTTCAACTTGCTTCTTCTCGTGCTCACTGCTCACGCTGCCGGCGGAAACCGGTTGGGCGCGGCGCTGGTTCTTTGCCAGCAAGACGAAATGATCGCGAATTGTGGAGTGCGAAACATCGGTGGCAGAGTTGCCGTCAGCAGGCAACTTCTGGAAGTAGGTGCGCCACTCTTCTGGCACAGCGTTAGGGTCGTGCAGGTAGAGCTCATAAAGCTCTTCCACATAGGCAGCGTTACTACCGGATAGGTAGGCACTGTTCCACATGCGCTGCATCACGCTTTCTTGCATGCTTGGTCACCCTCGGTTAGGGGAACACCACCGGTGTCGACACCGAGCAAACTTGCAGAAGTCCGAATGCAGCGACCAAAACAAGCCACTAGGATCACACTGATAGTCCGGGTACCAGCCCGGATGCCCCTGCTTGTCTCATTTCTTCAAAATAAGAGCCGCAGCCTTTTAAGCTGCTGCTCAGGTTAAAACTACGGCGCCGGTTGAAGCCTGCGCCGCAGCATCTACGGGTACAGCGGGTACAGCAGCTGAATCACACGCCGCTCGAGAGCAACATGTTACGGATGTGACCGATGGCCTTAGTCGGGTTCAGGCCTTTCGGACATACGTTGACGCAGTTCATGATCCCGCGGCAGCGGAATACGCTGAACGGGTCATCCAGCGAAGCCAGACGCTCGGACGTCTTGGTGTCACGGCTGTCTGCCAGGAAGCGGTACGCTTGCAGCAGGGCGGCCGGGCCCAGGAACTTGTCCGGGTTCCACCAGAAGGACGGGCAGGAAGTCGAGCAGCAGGCGCACAGGATGCACTCGTACAGACCGTCCAGCTTTTCACGCTCTTCAGGGGACTGCAGACGCTCGATGGCCGGAGCCGGCGTGTCGTTCTGCAGGTATGGCTTAACCTTCTCGTATTGCTTGTAGAAGATGCTCATATCGACGACCAGGTCACGGATAACCGGCAAACCTGGCAGAGGACGAACGATCAACTTGTTACCTTTTACGACAGCAGACAGCGGCGTGATGCACGCCAGGCCGTTTTTGCCGTTGATGTTCATGCCATCGGAACCGCAAACACCTTCACGGCAAGAGCGACGATAGGAGAAACCTTCGTCCTGCTCTTTGATCAGGGCCAGCACGTCCAGCACCATCAGGTCTTTACCACCGGTATCGACCTGGAATTCCTGCATGAACGGCGCAGCGTCCTGATCAGGGTTGTAACGATAAACACTGACTTGCAACATGGCGGTCACCCTTAATAAGTCCGGACTTTAGGTTCGAAAGTCGGAACAGTCTTCGGCGAGAAGTTCACGGCACGCTTGGTAACGCGCTTGTCACCCGGGAAGTACAGGGTGTGGCACAGCCAGTTTTCGTCGTCACGGTCTTCGAAGTCTTCACGGGCGTGAGCGCCGCGGGACTCTTTACGTACTTCGGCAGCGATGGCGGTAGCTTCGGCCACTTCCAGCAGGTTTTGCAGTTCCAGCGCTTCGATACGGGCAGTGTTGAACGCCTGCGACTTATCGTTGATCTTGACGTTGGCAATGCGCTTGCGCAGGTCAGCCAGCTGGGCAATACCCTTCTGCATGTATTCGCCGGTACGGAATACACCGAAGTAGTTCTGCATGCAGCTTTGCAGCTCGCGACGCAGGGTAGCCACGTCTTCGCCTTCGGTACGCTCGTTCAGGGCGGACAGACGGGCCAGGGCGGCATTGATGTCGGCGTCGGTGGCGTCGTCGTATTCGATACCGTCGGTCAGCGCTTTTTCCAGGTGCAGGCCGGCAGCGCGGCCGAATACCACCAGGTCGAGCAGCGAGTTGCCGCCCAGACGGTTGGCACCGTGAACCGATACGCAAGCCACTTCGCCCACAGCGAACAGACCAGGAATGATCTGATCCTCGCCTTCGGCGTTCTGGGTGATCGCCTGACCATGGATGTTGGTGGCAACGCCGCCCATCATATAGTGGCAGGTCGGAACAACCGGAACCGGAGCAACCACCGGGTCAACGTGTGCGAAAGTCTTCGACAGTTCGCAGATGCCTGGCAGACGGCTGTGCAGCACTTCCTCGCCCAGGTGGTCGAGCTTGAGCATCACGTGGTCGCCATTCGGACCGCAACCGTTGCCGGCGATGATCTCTTTAACCATCGAACGGGCAACAACGTCACGACCGGCAAGGTCCTTGGCGTTCGGAGCATAACGCTCCATGAAACGCTCGCCGTGCTTGTTGATCAGGTATCCACCCTCACCACGGCAGCCTTCTGTAACCAGTACACCGGCGCCGGCGATACCGGTCGGGTGGAACTGCCACATTTCAATGTCTTGTACCGGTACGCCGGCACGCAGTGCCATGCCAACGCCGTCACCGGTGTTGATCAGGGCGTTGGTGGTCGATGCGTAGATACGGCCTGCACCGCCGGTCGCCAGCACGGTGGCTTTGGCGCGGATGTAGGTGGTTTCACCGGTTTCGATGCAGATGGCGATCACGCCGACGAACTCGCCTTCGCCGTTCTTCACCAGGTCGACAGCGTAGTACTCGTTCAGGAACACGGTACCGGCTTTCAGGTTGCCCTGATAAAGGGTGTGCAGCAGCGCGTGACCGGTACGGTCGGACGCGGCGCAAGTACGGGCAGCCTGCCCGCCTTTACCGTAATCCTTCGACTGGCCGCCGAATGGACGCTGGTAGATACGACCTTGCTCGGTACGCGAGAACGGCATGCCCATGTGGTCCAGCTCGTAAACGGCAGCCGGGCCTTCCTGACACATGTATTCGATAGCGTCCTGGTCACCGATGTAGTCGGAACCCTTGACGGTATCGTACATATGCCAGCGCCAGTCATCGTTCGGATCCGCAGACGCGATCGCGCAGGTGATGCCGCCCTGGGCGGATACAGTGTGCGAACGGGTCGGGAACACCTTGGTGATCACGGCAGTCTTGTGACCACCTTGTGCCAGTTGCAGCGCTGCGCGCATGCCGGCACCGCCACCACCAATGATGATGGCGTCGAAAGAAATCGTTGGAATGTTAGCCATGAATCAGATACCCCAGAGAATCTGCACACCCCAGACGAAGTAAGCGAACATCGCAACGCCGCATACTGCCTGGAAAAGGAAACGTACTGCAGTCGCGGACTTGCCCAGCGCCATTGGCGTCAGGTAGTCGGTCGCGATGGTCCACATGCCGACCCAGGCGTGAGCGCCCAGGGCAACGAGGGCCAGCAGACTGAAGATACGCATCCCGTTGTGGGCGAACAGGCCGTGCCATTGGTCGTAGCCAATGCCCGGGTTCGCTGCGAGGTATCCGATCAGGAAGATGAAATAAGCCGCGAGAACGACCGCAGACACACGTTGCGCCATCCAGTCATAAAGACCGGAACGCGAAAGGTTCGTAACGCTGGTTACCATATCCAAACTCCTGCCAGAACGATCAACACCACGGAAACGGCGATGATAATTTTCGAGCCCAGGCGGCCGCCTTCCAGCGTCTCACCGATGCCCATATCCATGATCAAGTGGCGCACACCGGCTACCAGGTGATACAGAAGAGCGGACAGGAGGCCCCATGCTACGAACTTGGCCAGCGGGCTGGTCAAGCATGCCTTCACCTCGGCAAAACCTTCCTCGGAACCCAGGGATTTGCCCAATGCATAAAGCATGAAGCCGAGGCCCAGGAAGAGGATGATGCCGGAAACACGGTGAAGAAACGACGTAACGCCGGTGATGGGGAGTTTGATGGTCCTTAGGTCTAGGTTTACAGGTCGTTGGCTTTTCACGGCTTTTTTTTCACACTGAAGAGCCCCTAACAATCAGGGCAAAGTTGTTGGGGAGTGCACTGGTCAGGTAACCACCACCCAGGGATGCGACCCCCAATAAAGCAGGCCCAAAAGCCCCTGGCGGTCGGTGGCCGAGTATAGACAGTTAGGCTACTAATGACAACGCAAAGACCTAACCCAAACAGCGGATTGCGCAACTGACATAAAAGGCGTAAATGGCAGCCAATTTCGAGAAAAAAGTCCGGTTAAAGCCTTCTGGAGCAAGACTTTAGGCAAATTGACATTCGAATTTATCTCACTATAGTGGTGCGGGCCCTGCGTGGGGGGTCTGTCTGATGATTTCAAGCATAAATAGGAGGCCACATGGCTGACAAAAAAGCGCAGTTGATCATCGAGGGCGCAGCCCCCGTCGAGCTGCCCATTTTAACCGGCACCGTTGGTCCCGATGTTATCGATGTTCGGGGCCTGACGGCCACGGGCCGTTTCACCTTTGACCCAGGCTTCATGTCGACCGCTTCGTGCGAGTCGAAGATCACCTATATCGACGGCGACAACGGCATCCTGCTGCACCGCGGCTACCCGATCGAACAGCTGGCTGAAAAGTCGGACTACCTGGAAACCTGCTATCTGCTGCTCAACGGCGAACTGCCGACCGCAGAACAGAAGGCCCAGTTCGTCAGCACCGTGAAGAACCACACCATGGTTCACGAGCAGTTGAAGACCTTCTTCAACGGCTTCCGTCGCGACGCCCACCCGATGGCCGTCATGTGCGGCGTAGTCGGCGCCCTCTCGGCCTTCTACCACGACTCCCTGGACATCAATAACCCGCAGCATCGCGAAATCTCCGCGATCCGCCTGGTTGCCAAGATGCCGACCCTGGCAGCGATGGTTTACAAGTACTCCATGGGCCAACCCATGATGTACCCGCGCAACGACCTGTCGTACGCGGAAAACTTCCTGCACATGATGTTCAACACCCCGTGCGAGATCAAACCGATCAGCCCGGTACTCGCCAAGGCCATGGACCGGATCTTCATCCTCCATGCCGACCACGAGCAGAACGCCTCGACGTCCACCGTGCGCCTGGCGGGCTCCTCGGGCGCCAACCCGTTCGCCTGTATCGCCGCCGGTATCGCTGCACTGTGGGGCCCTGCCCACGGCGGTGCAAACGAAGCCGTACTGACCATGCTCGATGAAATCGGCGATGTTTCGAACATCGACAAGTTCATTGCCAAGGCCAAGGACAAGAACGATCCGTTCAAACTGATGGGCTTCGGTCACCGCGTTTACAAAAACCGCGACCCGCGCGCCACCGTCATGAAGCAGACCTGCGACGAAGTATTGAAGGAACTGGGCATCCAGAACGATCCGCAACTCGAACTGGCCATGCGCCTGGAAGAGATCGCCCTGACCGACCCGTACTTCATCGAGCGCTCGCTGTACCCGAACGTCGACTTCTACTCGGGGATCATCCTCAAGGCGATCGGCATTCCAACCAGCATGTTCACCGTGATCTTCGCCCTGGCGCGGACCGTCGGCTGGATCTCCCACTGGAAAGAAATGCTCTCCAGCCCGTACAAGATCGGCCGTCCGCGCCAGTTGTACACCGGCTACGAGTCGCGTGACATCACCAAGCTGGAAGACCGCAAGTAAGATCTGTCTTGCTGTAGCGAGTTGAGTTGTACCGGGAACGGCCTCTGCTTTTTATATGAAGAGCAGGAGGCCGTTTTTGTTTGTGCGCTTTGTCGGGTACATATCCGTTATTCAGGTAACGACGGCTTATGGTTCCGCTCTTACAGCGGGTTACTTTCGAAAAGCCTGTAGGAGCGAGCTTGCTCGCGATGGAGGTCAACGATGATGCGGGAAGCCTGGCACCCCGCGGTGCTCTCAGGTTTTTCGCGAGCAAGCTCGCTCCTACAGAGCCCGCCGCCATCGGCCATCCATGGCCGGGGGCGGCTAACCCGGCATCCATGCCGGGTTGCCCACTGCGCAGAACCTGCGCTCGGCCTCACGAGGGGGCGTACACCGCAAAAGCAAAGCGAGGCGGCCTACCGGCCGGCCTGATTCTGATCCGTGCGCGTCTCCCTGTAGGAGCTGCCGCAGGCTGCGATCTTTTGATTTTGATTTTTGACAATGCCGAAGAGGCGAAAGATCAAGATCAAAAGATCGCAGCCTGCGGCAGTTCCTACAGGCCGAGCGTTAGCTCGCCTGCAGCTCTTGATCTTGATCCAACCGCCCCCCCCCTCCGAAGGTACCCCGAGCCTCAGCGAGGGGCCGTACGTTCGGGGCGAGTGAAGGGCGAAACCATAAGCCGCCGTTACCGCAGCAATGGATATGTACACGATCAGCGAAAGACAGCTCGGCTGACAGACCGCCTTCGCGAGCAAGCCCGCTCCCACAGTAAATCGGCACATCCGCAAAATTCAGGTCGATTAACGCACAATAAAAAAGTGCCCCGATCTCTCGACCGGAGCACTTCATAAAACATCGCCAGCTATATCAAAGCATCAAGACTTAGTGCGACACCGCCCCACTCGCCCCAAGACCAGTCTGCGAACGAACAAACTGCGGGAAGAACAGCGCCCGCTCATTGTCAGCCGCAGTCGACTTGTCAGTGACCGAGAAGAACCAGATCCCGACAAAGGCAATCATCATCGAGAACAACGCCGGGTACTCATACGGGAAGATAGCCTTCTCGTGATGCAGGATCTGCACCCAGATGGTCGGGCCAAGGATCATCAGGCCTACAGCACTGATCAGGCCCATCCAGCCGCCGATCATCGCACCGCGAGTGGTCAGCTTTTTCCAGTACATGGAAAGCAGCAGTACCGGGAAGTTACAGCTCGCCGCGATGGAGAACGCCAGGCCCACCATGAACGCGATGTTCTGGCTTTCGAACAGAATACCCAGAACGATGGCCAGCACAGCCAAGGCAATGGTGGTGATCTTCGAAATACGAATCTCATCCTTCTCGTTGGCCTTGCCCTTCTTGATCACACTGGCATACAGGTCGTGGGACACCGCCGAAGCACCCGCCAGGGTCAGGCCGGCCACCACCGCCAGAATGGTCGCGAACGCCACGGCCGAGATGAAGCCCAGGAAGATGCTGCCACCGACCGCATTGGCCAGGTGCACCGCCGCCATGTTGTTACCGCCGAGCAACGCGCCGGCCGCGTCTTTGAAGGCCGGGTTGGTGCTGACCAGCAGGATCGCGCCGAAACCGATGATGAAGGTCAGGATGTAGAAGTAGCCAATGAAGCCGGTTGCGTACAGCACACTCTTGCGAGCTTCCTTTGCATCACTCACGGTGAAGAAACGCATCAGGATGTGCGGCAGACCCGCGGTACCGAACATCAGTGCCAGCCCGAGGGAGAACGCCGAGACCGGATCTTTCACCAGACCGCCCGGGCTCATGATCGCTTCACCTTTAGGGTGAACCTTGATCGCCTCGGAAAACAGCATGTTGAAGTCGAAGTTGACGTGCTTCATCACCATCAGCGCCATGAAGGAAGCGCCGGACAGCAGCAGAACCGCCTTGATGATTTGCACCCAGGTGGTCGCCAGCATGCCGCCGAACAGCACATAAAGGCACATCAGCACGCCCACCAGGATCACCGCGACGTGGTAGTCGAGGCCGAACAACAGCTGAATCAGCTTGCCCGCACCGACCATCTGGGCGATCAGGTAGAACGCCACCACCACCAGCGAACCGCAGGCGGACAGCGAACGGATCTGGGTTTGCCCAAGGCGGTAGGACGCCACGTCGGCAAAGGTGTACTTGCCCAGGTTACGCAGGCGCTCGGCGATCAGGAACAGAATGATCGGCCAGCCCACCAGGAAACCGATCGAATAGATCAGCCCGTCGTAGCCTGAAGCGAACACCAGCGCGGAAATACCCAGGAAGGAAGCGGCCGACATGTAGTCACCGGCAATCGCCAGGCCGTTCTGGAACCCGGTGATCTTGCCGCCAGCGGCGTAGTAGTCGGCTGCCGAATTATTACGCTTGGAAGCCCAGTAGGTGATGCACAGGGTGGCACCGACGAAAGCGACAAACATCACGATTGCCGACACGTTAAGCGGTTGCTTCTGCACGGCACCGGTCAGGGCGTCAGCCGCCCAGGCGCCCGGTGCAAAAGCTGCGATGCTCAATAGAGCCAGTAGACGCCGGATCATTGCTGAGCCTCCTTGAGAATCGCATTGTTCAGGTCGTCAAACTCGCCATTGGCGCGCCGTACGTAGATACCGGTCAGGATGAAGGCCGAGACGATCAGCCCGACGCCAATCGGTATGCCCCAGGTAATCGAGGACTCAGGGTTGATTTTCGCCCCCAGCACCTGCGGCCCATAAGCAATCAGAAGAATGAATCCGGAGTAAAGCCCTAGCATGATCGCCGAAAGAATCCAGGCGAATCGTTCCCTCTTGCTAACCAGCTCCTTGAAGCGCGGGCTGTTTTGAATCGAGAGGTAAATGCTGTCGTTCATTGTTTTTATCCTCGCAGCACAGATTGAATTGGAACGTTATCCACTCTATGCGGCTGCGGGGCAGGTTCCAGACGACCTTAGTCTTAGAACCACATGACAGATTCGCCAATTTCCAGCATGCAGCAAACAACTGTGGGAGCGAGCCTGCTCGCGAAGGCGCCTGATCAGCCGACAACTCAGTCAACTGACAGAACGCTTCGCGAGCAGGCTCGCTCCCACAGGGTCAGGCGTGCTCTTTGTTATTACTTGGTCCAGTCAGCCACGCGCTCAGGGTGCTTGGCGACCCAGTCCTTCGCCGCGGCTTCAGGTTTGGCGCCGTCCTGAATCGCCAGCATCACCTGGCCGATTTCATCCTTCGATTCCCACTGGAAGTTCTTCAGGAACTTGGCCACTTCCGGTGCCTTGGCCTCAAGCCCTTTGCTGCCGATGTTGTTCACGGTTTCTGCCGCGCCATACACGCCTTTCGGGTCTTCGAGGAAGCGCAGTTTCCACTTGGCGAACATCCAGTGCGGTACCCAGCCGGTGACGGCGATGGATTCGTTTTTCTTCTCGGCACGGGTCAGCTCGGCAATCATGCCGGCGCCGGAACTGGCCTTGAGTTGATAACCGGTCAGGTCGTAGTCCTTGATTGCCTGGTCGGTCTTGAGCATCACGCCTGAACCGGCGTCGATGCCGACGATGCGATTCTTGAAGGTGTCGTCGGTTTTCAGGTCCTCGATCGACTTGGCCTTGACGTACTCCGGCACGATCAATCCGATTTTTGCGTCCTTGAAGTTCGGGCCGTAATCGACGACCTGATCCTTGTTCTTCGTCCAGTATTCGCCGTGGGTCACCGGCAGCCAGGCCGACAGCATGGCGTCGAGTTTACCGGTCGCCACGCCCTGCCACATGATCCCGGTGGCAACGGCTTGCAGCTTCACGTCATAACCGAGTTTCTGCCTGATCACTTCGGCGGCCACGTTGGTCGTGGCAACACTGTCCGACCAGCCGTCTACGTAACCGAGCGTCACTTCCTTTCCAGCGGCACTGGCCACGGTAGAGCTGATCGCCAGCACCAAAGCGGCACCTGCGCCCAAAAGTCGTCGCATCTTCATCGTTACTTCCCCGAAAGTGCTGCGCTCGACGGATGCCGAGTCGCTTAAACGTATTGTTATGGTGCACAGCGCCCCCATCACGCCTCACAGCAAACTCGTCCCGACATCAGCGGAGTACTGACGCCTTCGATGATCAACCTGACGCTCATCGCGACCTGCTCTGCCAGCGACCTCAAGGCATCGAGAAACGACATCAGAAAGCCATTAATCCTGACCACGGCAAACGCGCCTGCCAAACCGCCCGAACTTTGCATGTCAAAATCATGCAGGCCACCAAGCATGCGGTAAATGCAGGTAACATGCGCCGCTTTGCTCCCACACGGCCTGACCATGTCCGCGACATACCGCTTCCCTTTTGCTGCTTATCTATTCGCTTGCCTGCTCGGGCTGTTCGCCCTTGGCGGCTTCTGGTACGGCCTCGGCAAACCGGTGATCCTGCCGGACGCGGCCAACGCCACGCACAAGCTGCAATGCGCGTCCTATACGCCGTTCGACAAGGACCAATCGCCGTTCGACCAACCCTTCAAGCTGCGCCCCGAGCGCATGGACGCCGACCTCGCGTTGCTGGCGACCCGTTTCGAGTGCATCCGCACCTACTCCATGACCGGCCTTGAAGCCCTGCCGGACCTTGCACGCAAGCACGGTTTGAAGTTGATGATCGGCGCCTGGGTCAACAGCAACCCGGTGGACACGGAAAAAGAAGTCGACCTGCTGATCGCTTCGGCCAACGCCAACCCTGATGTGGTGAGCGCAGTGATCGTCGGCAACGAAACCCTGCTGCGCAAGGAAGTCACCGCTGCGCAATTGGTGAAGCTGATCAACAAGGTCAAGAGCCAGGTCAAACAGCCCGTCACCTATGCCGACGTCTGGGAGTTCTGGCTCAAGCACCCTGAAATTGCCCCTGCCGTGGACTTCCTGACCATTCATTTGCTGCCGTACTGGGAGGACGATCCATCGAACATCGACGCCGCCCTGCAACATGTGGCCGAAGTGCGCCAGGTGTTCGGCAACAAATTCGCACCCAAGGACGTACTGATCGGCGAAACCGGCTGGCCGAGCGAAGGCCGCCAGCGCGAAACCGCCCTGCCGAGCCGGGTCAATGAAGCCAAATTCATTCGTGGTTTTGTCGCCATGGCCGAGCAGCAGGGCTGGCATTACAACCTGATCGAAGCCTTCGACCAACCATGGAAGCGCGCCAGTGAAGGCGCGGTCGGCGGCTACTGGGGACTGTTCGATGCCGATCGCCAGGACAAGGGCATACTGGCCGGGCCAGTGACAAACGTCCCTCACTGGTCGCAATGGCTGGCGGTGGGCGGCCTGATCTTTATCGGCACCCTGCTGCTTGGCGGCCGGGTTCGCACGACGCACGCGGCGCTGGTGCTGCCACTGCTCGGCGCATTGGCCGCATGCTCGATTGGCGCCTGGGGCGACCTGGCACGCGTCACCACTCGCTTCACCAGTGAATGGCTGTGGGTCGGGTTGCTGACCGTGCTGAATCTGCTGGTGCTGGCCCATGCGGCACTGACGCTGAGCCCGCGTGACGGGTGGCGCGGGCAGGCATTCGATTTACTGGAGCGCCGTGCTGGCTGGCTGGTTGCAACGGCAGGTTTCGCGGCGGCCGTGATGATGCTGGAGCTGGCTTTCGATCCGCGTTATCGCAGCTTCCCGAGTGTCGCGTTCATCGTGCCGGCGATGGTGTATCTGTGCCGTCCGGTGAACGTGCCGCGCCGAGAAATCGCCCTGCTGACCTTCATCATTGGCGCCGGCATCGCGCCGCAACTGTTTCGTGAAGGTTTACAGAACCAGCAGGCCTGGGGCTGGGCGCTGGTGAGCGTGTTGATGGTGGCGGCGTTGTGGCGCTGCTTGCGGGTTCGCACAGCTTGATGTTGCATTGACCCGACTGGCCTCATCGCGAGCAAGCTCGCTCCCACAATTGATCTTTGTCGCACACGGATTTTGTGTTCACTGAAGATCCACTGTGGGAGCGAGCTTGCTCGCGATAGCGGACTATCAGGCGCTGCGGGAAGCCCTGACCAACCGCAACCCCGCAATCACCACCGCAAACACCCCCAGCGTGGTGTTGTACAACGCCAGCGCCGGAAACCCGAACACCAGCGCCAGCACCGCCAGCCACCAGCCTGCCCGCCCCGGCACGATAAAGCCGATGATCGCCGTGCCCAGCGCAGCCCAGCCCAGAACCCCGAAGTGAATCATCAGCCCCAGGTTCGAACGCACCTGGCATTCCCAGCGGCTCGCCTCATCCACGCAAATGCCGACCCACTGCGCATCCTCCATGAAGCCATAACGCGCGCCATAACTGGCGGCCAGCCAAACAGGCAGCAAAACAAGCAGCAGGATCACGGGCAGGTGGCGGGACATGAAACACTCCAATTGGCGAAAAACGGCGGCCAGCTTAATCGCCCTTAAGCGTTTCGCAAGCGATAACAACTGTTAACTGGGCATTCAATCGCTGCAAAGTGTATCGTCCAGCTACTATAACTTCGAAATCAGGCCTGTTTGGTGCCGAGGGTTGGCACTTTGGCGCAAATCCGGTGGTCATAGCCTGCGAAATTCATTTGGCACCTTCTCCTAAGGGATTTAGTCATGCTCCGTTCCTTGCGCTTCGCCGCCCTGTTTGGCGGCCTTATATTGAGTGCGTCCGCACTGGCGGTCGACGTTGACGCCACCAGTTATGGCTACCCCCTGACCAACCCGTTCGAGGCGACCATTGCGACCACGCCGCCGGACCTGCGTCCGGAGCTACCCCTGGACGATGACATCGATCAGACAGTGCGCAGCGTCACCTTGCGTCCGGAACGGGCGTTCGAATTGCCGGACAATTTCTGGGCGGTCAAGAAACTCGACTACCGCATTGCCACGCAGGATCACGCCGCGCCGCTGATTTTCCTGATCGCCGGCACCGGTGCGCGCTATGACAGTACCCTGAACGAATACCTGAAGAAGCTCTATTACAAAGCCGGCTACCACGTGGTGCAGTTGTCATCGCCCACCAGCTATGACTTCATGAGCGCCGCCTCGCGCTTCGCCACGCCGGGCGTATCCAAGGAAGATGCCGAAGATCTGTACCGGGTGATGCAGGCCGTGCGGGCACAGAACCCGAAAGTGCCCGTCACCGATTACTACCTGACCGGGTATAGCCTGGGGGCACTGGATGCCGCTTTCGTCGCGCACCTGGACGAAACCCGCCGCAGCTTCAACTTCAAGAAAGTCCTGCTGCTCAACCCGCCGGTCAACCTCTACACCTCGATCACCAACCTCGA
This sequence comes from Pseudomonas sp. GW456-E7, assembly GCF_059424105.1. Lineage (NCBI taxonomy): Bacteria > Pseudomonadati > Pseudomonadota > Gammaproteobacteria > Pseudomonadales > Pseudomonadaceae > Pseudomonas > Pseudomonas sp. GW456-E7. Next base: position 20,348 of record NZ_JBWKZB010000057.1, read on the forward strand.
CAAGCTGGTCCAGACCGAGGTCAAGGGCATCAACAACAGCACCACGTTCTATGAACTGGTACTGAACAAACTGACCCGCTACTTCCAGCAGAAAGGCTACATCGACCTCAATGACGCCCTGCTCTACGACTTCCAGCAGTCCAAGCAGCACCTGACCAACGAACAGATGGCCATGCTGATCGGCACCTCGTTCCGCTTTTCGGCGGCGGACATCGCCTTCACTTCGGACCTGGTCAACCGTCGCGGCCTGATCACCCCGCCCAAGTTCCCGATCACCGAGGGCACCAGCCTCACGCCGTTCCTCAAGCGTGCGTTGCAATGCGACTTCGACTGCTACATCACCGAACAAGTCATCCCTATGTGGCGCGCCCGCACCGATGGCGGCAGCCTGCTGCAACTGATTGACCAGGTCAGCCTGTATGCGCTGAAGGACTATCTGCACGAAAGCCCGAAAATCGCCGTCATGCACAACGCCGACGATGTGATCCTCGGCCCTGGCGACCTGGGCTTCCTGCGCAAGACCTTCGGTGATCGCCTGACCGTTTACCCGTACGGGGGCCACTGCGGCAACATTAACTACCGCGTCAACAGCGACGCCATGCTGGAGTTCTTCCGTGGCTAAATTTCTCCTGCTTTTCGCAGCGTTACTCTGTGCAGGCGTCGCCCATGCAGACAACAGCAAAGCCAACGCCCCCGTAGTCGTCGACAGTGACGGCTACAAGGAACCATTGAGCAAACTCAAATTCAACCCGGGCCTGGATCAGCGCGAGTTCGAGCGTTCGACGCTCGGTGCACTGGCCGTCTACGATCCGCTGGAAGAGTGGAACCGGCGCGTCTATCACTTCAACTACCGCTTTGACCAATGGGTGTTCCTGCCAGTGGTCAATGGCTATCGCTATGTCACCCCGAGCTTCCTGCGCACCGGCGTCAGCAACTTCTTCAACAACCTCGGCGACGTGCCGAACCTGTTGAACAGCCTGCTGCAACTCAAGGGCCAGCGCTCGCTGGAAACCACCGGACGCCTGCTGCTCAACACCACCATCGGCATCGCCGGCCTGTGGGACCCGGCCACCGCCATGGGCCTGCCGCGCCAGAGCGAGGACTTCGGCCAGACGCTGGGCTTCTACGGCGTGCCGGGCGGCGCTTACTTCGTGCTGCCGATCCTCGGTCCGTCGAACCTGCGTGATACCGGCGGCCTGCTGGTGGATTACACGGCCGAGAATGCGATCAACTTCCTCAACGTGGCCGAGGTCAGCTCCAACCATCCGGAAGTCTTGATCCTGCGCGGCATCGACAAGCGCAACCAGACCAGCTTCCGCTATGGCCAGATGAACTCACCGTTCGAGTACGAGAAAGTGCGTTACGTGTACACCGAAGCACGCAAGTTGCAGATCGCCGAGTAAACCCGGCAGCCGAAAAACACTGTGGGAGCGAGCTTGCTCGCGATGAGGTCGTTACATTCAACATTGATGTTGACTGTTACACCGCCATCGCGAGCAAGCTCGCTCCCACATTTGTTTAGCGTTGTCTTCAGCCTTTCAGCGCTTTCCAGATCTTGCTGACAACCATAACCCCAACCAACACCACCGCACCCGCCACAATCCCCGCCACGCCATTGAGCAGCACCGGCACGATAAATCCTCCGCCACCCGCCGCCGCACCGACACTTTCGATCCAGTGATGCACCACCGGCACACCGTGCGTGAGAATCCCGCCGCCCACCAGGAACATCGCCGCCGTGCCGATCACCGACAGGCTCTTCATCATGTAGGGTGCCGCACGCAGAATCCCGCCGCCGATGCTCTTCGCCATCTTTCCGGGTTTCTGGGTCAACCACAGGCCAAGGTCGTCGAGCTTGACGATACCCGCCACCAATCCATACACACCGACCGTCATGACAATGGCAATGCCCGAAAGCACGATGATCTGCTGGGTCAACGGAGCACCGGCCACGGTGCCGAGGGTGATGGCGATGATTTCCGCCGAAAGAATGAAGTCGGTGCGGATCGCGCCTTTGATCTTGTCTTTCTCGAACGCCACCAGGTCAGTGGCAGGATCGGCCACCGCCTCGACCAGCTGCGCATGCTCGACGGCGTCTTCAGCCTTGCTGTGCAGGAACTTGTGGGCGAGTTTTTCAAAGCCTTCGAAGCACAGATAGGCGCCGCCGACCATCAACAGCGGTGTGACCAGCCACGGAATGAACGCACTGATCGCCAATGCCGACGGCACCAGGATCAGTTTATTGATGAACGACCCCTTGGCGACCGCCCAGACCACCGGGATTTCACGCTCGGCCCGCACGCCGCTGACTTGCTGGGCATTGAGCGCCAGGTCGTCACCGAGTACGCCGGCCGTTTTCTTGGCGGCCATTTGGGTCATCAGTGAGACGTCATCCAGCACGGCCGCGATGTCGTCGATCAGTACCAGCAAACTGCTTCCTGCCATGAATCGGGTTTCCTTCTGCAATGAATGCGCAGCAGCATAGCGCGGCATCACGGGCTGCGGTGCATTCTTGAGCGCCGCGCGAGGCCGGTGATACCATGCGCAACCGCCAGAACAGGCAAGGAATCACCGGGTTTATGAGCACTATCCGCGAGCGCAACAAACAATTGATCCTGCGTGCCGCCAGTGAGGAGTTCGCCGACAAAGGCTTCGCTGCGACCAAAACCAGCGACATCGCAGCCAAGGCGGGATTGCCCAAGCCCAACGTCTACTACTACTTCAAATCCAAGGAAAACCTCTACCGCGAGGTCCTGGAAAGCATCATCGAACCGATCCTGCAGGCATCGACACCGTTCAATCCGGACGGCGAACCCGGTGAAGTGCTCAGCGGCTACATTCGCTCGAAAATCCGCATCTCCCGCGACCTGCCTTTCGCCTCCAAGGTATTCGCCAGCGAAATCATGCACGGCGCGCCCCACCTGAGCTCCGATCTGGTCGAACAGCTCAATGGCCAGGCCAAACACAACATCGAGTGCATCCAGACCTGGATCGACCGCGGACAAATCGCCCCCATCGACCCCAACCACCTGATGTTCAGCATCTGGGCCGCCACCCAGACCTACGCCGACTTCGACTGGCAGATCACCGCCATCACCGGCAAGGCCAGGCTGGATGAGGAAGATTACGAAGCAGCAGCGCAGACGATTATCCGGTTGGTGCTCAAGGGGTGTGAGCCGGAGCGGTAGACCGTAGCGCGGCCTTCGCGAGCAGGCTCGCTCCCACAAGGGTTTTGTGAGCACTGGAGATCCGCTGTGGGAGCGAGCCTGCTCGCGAATAGCGGCACCACGGTTTCAGCTCAAACCCAAACAGCATCCCACAGTGGATAGTCGCCCAGCTTCTCGACCAGCCCTGCCCGCAACGGGTTGGCCACAACATACCGCGCCATCTTCACCAAATCCTCATCTTGCCTCAGTGCTCGGTCGTGATAACCCTGTTGCCAAAGGCAGATCTTCCGGCCGACGGACCGATTGACTGCCTTGGTGCTTAGCGACTTGGTCCTTTGCATCAATCCACTGAGCGAACCCCGCTGCAACTCGACCAACCAATGAAAATGGTCAGGCATGACGACCCAAGCCAATGACTTGGCACAACCTTGCGCCTGAGCATTGCGAAATTGGTCAACGACCAATCTGCCCAAGGTGAAATTCTTGAAGACAGGTCGGCGTTCGAAGGTATTGGCAGTCAATAGGTAGATACGGTTTTGTTCTGCGTAACGGCCGATACGCAGGCGATGTGAGGCAGACAACTTGGGCATTCCCTTTCCACTCTCATGATGAAGTCATGAAAAGGCTAGCCCCGCAATTGCTGGAGGGTAATGCAGACTTTTAGCTGAATGTGACTGAAAGAATGCCTTCGCGAGCAGGCTCGCTCCCACAGTGATATTGCGGTGATCAGACATTTTTGTGTCCGCCACCGCCCCTTGTGGGAGCGAGCCTGCTCGCGAAGGCGATTGATCAGGCGCTACAGATCAAGCCGCCACCCCCGCATCCGCCACCAACCCCAACGCCTCGATGGCATTGATCGCGCACTGCTCGTCGACATCCGACAGATCGCCGCTGATCCCCACCGCCCCCAGCACGTTCCCCTCCTGATCCCGCACCAGCACACCACCCGGTGCCGGCACGACGCTGCCCTGCCCCAGGCTGTTCAACGCGGCGATAAACGCCGGGCGTTGCTGGGCGTCCAGCGCCAGCAGGCGTGACCCCTTGCCCAGCGCAATGGCGCCCCAGGCTTTACCTATGGCGACGTGCGGGCGCAGCAGGCTGGCGCCGTCTTCGCGTTGCAGGGTGATCAGATGCCCGCCGGCATCCAGTACCGCGATGGTCAAGGGCGCCGCGGCGATTGCACGCCCGGCGGTAATAGCCTCGTTGACCAGGTTGACTGCGACTTTCAAGGTTAAAGCGCTCATGGTGCCGTCCTCATTTTGTTATAGGGAAAGTCGTGGGGCTGCGGTTTTGTGCCGCAGCCCGATGCAACAAATAGAACACAATGAATTATTTTTTTGTATACAATAATTCTCGAAAGGCGCCACATGCGACGAAAAGCCACAGTAGAAAGGGCTTCCGACGAATGAAACAAGCGCTTGAGAAAATGGATTGACCTGCGCCGTCCGCCGTGAATACACTCTGCGCAAAGCCACTTGTATACAATTACAAAACGTAAAGAGGCACAAAACCATGAGCAAAATGAGAGCAATCGAAGCCGCCGTTCTGGTGATGCGCCGTGAAGGGGTTGATACCGCTTTTGGCATCCCGGGTGCCGCCATCAACCCGCTGTACTCCGCCCTGCAAAAGGTCGGCGGCATCGATCACGTACTCGCTCGCCACGTTGAAGGCGCCTCGCACATGGCCGAGGGCTACACCCGCACCAAGGCCGGCAACATCGGCGTGTGCATCGGTACTTCCGGCCCTGCCGGCACCGACATGGTCACCGGGCTCTACAGCGCCTCGGCCGACTCGATTCCAATCCTCTGCATCACAGGGCAGGCACCCCGCGCCCGTATGCACAAGGAAGACTTCCAGGCTGTCGACATCACCAGCATCGTCAAGCCAGTCACCAAGTGGGCGACCACCGTTCTGGAACCGGGCCAGGTGCCTTACGCGTTCCAGAAAGCCTTCTATGAAATGCGCTCCGGCCGTCCAGGCCCGGTGCTGATCGACCTGCCGTTCGACGTTCAAATGGCGGAAATCGAATTCGACATCGACGCTTACCAGCCACTGCCGCTGGCCAAGCCGACCGCCAGCCGCGTTCAAGTCGAGAAGGCCTTGGCCTTGCTGGATCAGGCCGAACGTCCATTGCTGGTGGCCGGTGGCGGCATCATCAACGCCGATGCCAGCGACCTGCTGGTGGAGTTCGCCGAGCTGACTGGCATTCCAGTGATCCCGACCTTGATGGGCTGGGGCACCATCCCGGACGATCACCCGCTGATGGTGGGCATGGTGGGCTTGCAGACCTCGCACCGCTACGGCAACGCGACCATGCTCAAGTCGGACGTGGTGCTGGGCATCGGTAACCGTTGGGCCAACCGTCACACCGGTTCGGTCGACGTCTACACTGAAGGCCGCAAGTTCATCCACGTCGATATCGAAGGCACTCAGATCGGCCGCGTGTTCACCCCGGACCTGGGCATCGTGTCCGACGCCGCTGCCGCACTGACCGTGTTCATCGAAGTCGCTCGCGAATGGCAAGCCGCCGGCAAGCTGAAGAACCGCAGCGCCTGGCTGCAAGACTGCCAGCAGCGTAAAGCCAGCCTGCAGCGCAAGACTCACTTCGACAACGTGCCGGTCAAGCCGCAACGCGTTTACGAAGAAATGAACCAGGTGTTCGGCAAGGACACCTGCTACGTCAGCACCATCGGTCTGTCGCAGATTGCCGGCGCGCAGTTCCTGCACGTCTACAAGCCGCGTCACTGGATCAACTGCGGTCAGGCAGGCCCTCTGGGCTGGACCATTCCGGCAGCGCTGGGCGTGGTCAAGGCTGATCCGAACCGTAAAGTCGTGGCCCTGTCGGGGGACTATGACTTCCAGTTCATGATCGAGGAATTGGCGGTGGGCGCGCAGTTCAAGCTGCCGTACATCCACGTCGTGGTGAACAACTCGTACCTGGGCCTGATCCGTCAGGCGCAGCGCGGTTTCGACATGGACTACTGCGTTCAGCTGTCCTTCGACAACCTGAACGCGCCGGAACTCAATGGTTACGGTGTCGACCACGTCGCGGTGGCCGAAGGCCTGGGCTGCAAGGCGCTGCGTGTGTTCGAACCGGCTCAGATCCAGCCTGCCCTGCGCAAGGCCCAGGAACTGATCGAGGAGTTCAAGGTTCCGGTGATCGTCGAGATCATCCTGGAGCGCGTGACCAACATTTCCATGGGCACCGAGATCAACGCCGTCAACGAATTCGAAGACCTGGCGCTGGTCGGCGACGACGCACCGACTGCGATTTCGCTGCTGGACTAACTGCTGACCGCTCCCCCTGTGGGAGCGGGCTTGCTCGCGAAAGCGGTCTGACATTCACCATTGATGTCGACTGACACTCCGCCTTCGCGAGCAAGCCCACTCCCACAAGGGACCTCATACATATACGGGAGACCACCATGCCGCGTTTCGCAGCCAACCTGTCCATGCTGTTCACCGAACAGGACTTTCTTGCCCGTTTCGAAGCGGCCGCCAAAGCCGGCTTCAGTGGTGTTGAATACCTGTTCCCGTACGACTTCAGCTCCGCCGAAATCAAGGCCAAGCTCGACGCCAACGGTCTGACCCAAGTGCTGTTCAACCTGCCGGCCGGCGACTGGGCCAAGGGCGAGCGCGGTATCGCATGCCTGCCGGACCGGGTTGAAGAATTCCGTGCCGGTGTCGACCTGGCCATCGCTTATGCGCAAGTGCTGGGCAACACCCAGGTCAACTGCCTGGCTGGTATCCGGCCGCAGGGCTTTGACGATGCCACCGTGGAGAAAACCTTCGTCGCCAACCTCAAGTACGCGGCCGACAAGCTGCAAGCGGCGGGCATCAAGCTGGTGATGGAAGCGATCAACACCCGTGACATTCCAGGCTTCTACCTGAACAACACGGCGCAAGCCCTGTCGATTCGCGAGCAGGTCGGCAGCGCCAACCTGTTCCTGCAATACGACATCTACCACATGCAAATCATGGAAGGCGACCTGGCCCGCACCCTGCAATCGCACTTGGGCGAGATCAACCACGTGCAGCTCGCGGACAACCCGGGGCGCAACGAACCAGGCACCGGTGAAATCAACTACCGCTTCCTGTTCGAACACCTGGACCGTATCGGGTATCAGGGCTGGGTCGGTTGCGAATACAAGCCGCTGACCACCACGGAAGCGGGCCTGGGCTGGCTCAAAACCCATAACGCGATCTAACACAAATCCCTGTGGGAGCGAGCTTGCTCGCGATAGCGGTGGGACAGTCAACTTCAATGCTGAATGTTATGGCCCCATCGCGAGCAAGCTCGCTCCCACATAAAAGCAGCACTCCCCTATTTGCTTGAAGCAGCAACAAAAACAAGAGGATTTTCTCATGGCTAAAATCGGATTTATCGGCACCGGCATCATGGGCCACCCAATGGCGTTGAACCTGCAGAAAGCCGGTCACAGCCTGTTCCTGTCGGCGCACCACGACGCCGCCCCTGCCGACCTGATCGCCGCTGGCGCCGTTGCTCTGGCGAACCCGAAAGAAGTCGCCCAGGAAGCTGAATTCATCATCGTCATGGTGCCGGATACCCCGCAGGTCGACGACGTGCTGTTCCGTGCCGACGGTATCGCTGCTGGCGTGGGCAAAGGCAAAGTGGTGATCGACATGAGCTCGATCTCGCCGACCGCCACCAAGGCTTTCGCCGCGAAGATCAACGAAAAAGGCGCGCAATACCTCGACGCCCCGGTCTCCGGTGGTGAAGTCGGCGCCAAGGCGGCGACCCTGAGCATCATGGTCGGCGGCGATGCCGACGCCTTCGAACGCGCCCTGCCGCTGTTCCAGGCCATGGGCAAGAACATCACCCTGGTCGGTGGCAACGGTGACGGTCAAACCGCCAAGGTGGCCAACCAGATCATCGTGGCCCTGAACATCCAGGCGGTGGCCGAAGCCCTGCTGTTCGCTTCGAAAAACGGTGCCGACCCAGCCAAGGTGCGTGAAGCGCTGATGGGCGGTTTCGCTTCCTCGAAGATCCTCGAAGTGCACGGCGAGCGCATGATCAAGGGCACCTTCGATCCTGGCTTCCGCATCAGCCTGCACCAGAAGGACCTGAACCTGGCCCTGCAAGGCGCCAAGGAGCTGAATATCAACCTGCCGAACACCGCCAACACCCAGCAAGTGTTCAGCACCTGCGCGGCCATCGGTGGCAGCAACTGGGATCACTCGGCGCTGATCAAGGGCCTGGAACACATGGCGAACTTCTCGATTCGCGACAAGAAGTAAGTCCTGCCCCATCCCCATGTGGGAGCGGGCCTGTGGCGAGGGGGCTTGCCCCCGTTGGGCTGCGTAGCAGCCCCAAAATCTCTGATACACCGAAGATCTTGTGAGTGCTACGCACTCAAACGGGGGCAAGCCCCCTCGCCACAGGGCCCGCTCCCACACTGGACCGAGTTGCCCATTCAAATAACAAGAATTCCGGGAGCCCGCCATGTCGGTCGATCCGCAACAATTGCTGCGCGAGCTGTTTGCCACAGCCATCGACGCGGCGCATCCGCAACAAGTCCTCGAAGCCCATCTGCCTGCCGACCGCAGCGGTCGCGTGATCGTCATCGGCGCCGGCAAAGCCGCAGCCGCCATGGCCCAGGTGGTCGAGCGTTGCTGGCAGGGCGAAGTGTCAGGCCTGGTGGTGACCCGTTACGGTCACGGCGCACCTTGCGAAAAAATCGAAGTGGTCGAAGCCGCGCACCCGGTACCGGACGCCGCCGGCCTGGCCGTGGCCAAGCGTGTGCTGGAACTGGTCAGCGACCTCAACGAATCCGACCGCGTGATTTTCCTGCTCTCCGGTGGTGGCTCTGCCCTGCTGGCACTGCCGGCCGAAGGCATCACCCTGGCGGACAAGCAGTCGATCAACAAAGCCCTGCTCAAGTCCGGCGCGACCATCGGCGAGATGAACTGCGTGCGCAAGCACCTCTCGGCGATCAAGGGCGGCCGCCTGGGCAAAGCCTGCTGGCCGGCCACTGTCTACACCTATGCGATTTCCGATGTGCCGGGCGACCTCGCCACGGTCATCGCCTCCGGCCCTACCGTGGCCGACCCGAGCACCTCGGCCGAAGCCCTGGCGATCCTCAAGCGTTATGCCATCGAGGTTCCGGCTTCGGTGCGCACCTGGCTGCAAAGCCCCGAATCGGAAACCGTCAAGCCCGGCGACCCGAGCCTGGCACGCAGTCACTTCCAATTGATCGCCCGTCCGCAGCAATCCCTTGAAGCGGCGGCGGTGAAATGCCGCCAGGCCGGGTTCAGCCCGCTGATCCTCGGCGACCTCGAAGGCGAATCCCGCGAGGTGGCGAAGGTCCACGCAGGCATCGCGCGCCAGATCGTCCTGCACGGTCAGCCGCTGGCGGCGCCTTGCGTGATTCTCTCGGGCGGCGAAACCACCGTCACCGTGCGCGGCAATGGCCGTGGCGGGCGCAACGCCGAGTTCCTGCTGAGCCTGACCGACAGCCTCAAAGGCCTGCCCGGCGTCTACGCACTGGCCGGTGACACCGACGGCATCGACGGCTCGGAAGACAACGCCGGCGCAATCATGACCCCGGACAGCTACACCCGCGCCGCCGCAAAGGGCCTGAGCGCCAGCGACGAGTTGGACAACAACAATGGCTACGGCTATTTCGAGGCGCTCGACGCCCTGATCGTCACCGAGCCGACGCGAACCAACGTCAACGACTTCCGCGCCATTCTGATCCTTGAGAGCACTAAACATGACGCCTGACAAAAAGGTCAAAATCCTCGCCACGCTCGGTCCGGCCATCGACGGCATCGACGACATCCGTGAGCTGGTGCTGGCCGGGGTCAACATCTTCCGCCTGAACTTCAGCCATGGCGATCACGCCGACCACGCTCAGCGTTTCCAGTGGATTCGTGAGGTCGAGCGCCAACTGAATTATCCATTGGGCATCCTGATGGACCTGCAAGGCCCGAAACTGCGGGTCGGCAAGTTCGCCGAAGGCAAGGTGCAACTGGTACGCGGCCAGGCCTTGCGCCTGGACCTCGACGCCACGCCGGGCGATGAGCGCCGGGTCAACCTGCCCCACCCGGAAATCATCGCCGCGCTGGAGCCGGGCATGGACCTGCTGCTGGACGACGGCAAGTTGCGCCTGCGGGTCGTGACCAAATACGCCGACGCCATCGACACCACCGTGCTCAATGGCGGCGAACTGTCGGACCGCAAAGGCGTGAACGTACCGCAAGCGGTGCTCGACCTGAGCCCGTTGACCGCCAAGGATCGGCGCGACTTGACCTTCGGTCTGGAACTGGGCGTGGATTGGGTGGCGCTGTCGTTCGTGCAACGTCCCGACGACATCCGCGAAGCCCGCAGCCTGATCGGCGACAAGGCCTTCCTGATGGCCAAGATCGAGAAGCCCTCGGCTGTCGAACAACTGCGCGAGATCGCCGAATTGAGCGATGCAATCATGGTCGCCCGGGGTGACCTGGGCGTGGAAGTGCCGGCCGAAAGCGTGCCGCAGATCCAGAAGAACATCATCAGCACCTGCCGCCAGCTCGGCAAACCGGTGGTGGTGGCCACGCAGATGCTGGAGTCGATGCGCTTCTCGCCAGCGCCCACCCGCGCCGAAGTCACAGACGTCGCCAACGCCGTGGCGGAAGGTGCGGACGCGGTGATGCTGTCGGCGGAAACCGCCTCCGGCGAATACCCGCTCGAAGCCGTGCAGATGATGAGCAAGATCATCCGCCAGGTGGAAAACGGTCCGGACTACCAGACTCAACTCGACGTCAGCCGACCGAAAGCCGAGGCCACCGTTTCCGACGCGATCAGCTGCGCCATTCGCCGTATCAGCAACGTGCTGCCGGTGGCGGTGCTGGTCAATTACAGCGAATCCGGTGCGTCGAGCCTGCGTGCAGCGCGGGAGCGGCCGACCGTGCCGATCCTCAACCTGACGCCGAACCTGCAGACCGCCCGTCGCCTGAGCGTGGCCTGGGGTGTGCACTCGGTGGTCAACGATCGCCTGCGCCAGGTCGATGAAGTCTGCTCCACAGCGCTGGAGATCGCCCAGGCCCAAGGCATGGCGCAGCGTGGCGACACCTTATTGATCACCGCCGGTGTGCCCTTTGGGCAGCCGGGATCGACTAACTCTTTGCGTATCGAGACATTGATCTAGCGCCCATACCGGCCTCATCGCGAGCAAGCTCGCTCCCACAGTTGATTTGTGTACGGCACAAATACAATGACTGAGCAAAGACTCAATGTGGGAGCGAGCTTGCTCGCGATGCAGGCAACTCGGTTTCACTGACTTTCAGAACTGCCATGCCTGCCAACCATTTCAACACCCACTGCCCCGACTGGGCCGAAGCCTTGCTCAACGGCTTCAGCCAGATCTTTCTCCAGCGTAATCCGTTGTGTGGCCTGCTGTGCCTCCTGGCAATCCTGTTCACTGCGCCCGCCTTGCTGGGCGGCGCCTTGCTCGGCGGTGTCGCCGGGTTGTTCACCGCGCAACGTCGCAACTACGCCAAGGCTGACCGTCAGGCCGGGTTATTCAGCTACAACGGCGTTCTGCTCGGACTGTTGCTGAGCCTGTACTTCCCCTGGTCGGCGATGATGCCGCCGCTGATTCTGGCCGCCGGCGGCCTGAGCGCGATGTTCACCCAGCAGTGGCTCAAGCGCGTCCGGTTCAGCCAATACCTCCCCGCCTACACCACGCCGTTCGTGGTGCTGAGCTGGGTGCTGCTGTGCTTCGCCACGCCCTCGACAGAGGCGCATTTGATCGAAGTCAGCACCCTGAACATGCTCGCCGCCCCTTTCAAAGGCATCGGCCAGGTGATGTTCCTCGGTCATCCGCTGGCCGGTGCGATGATTGCCGCCGGTTTGCTGATCGCTGATCGCCGCGCCTTCTGCTGGGCGTTGTTGGCGTCTGTCGCGGGCATGGGCTGGAGCCTGTTGCAGCACGATTTCTACACCGCACTGCTCGGCCTCGGCGGCTACAACGCCGTACTCGCCGCCCTCGCCTTCAGCTCGCAGCGTCGCCAACCGTGGCTGCCGCTGGTCGGCATCGGCCTGGCGCTGTTGCTGACGCCGGTGTTTGCCGCCATCGGCCTGCCCACGCTGACCGCGCCGTTCATTCTTGCCTGCTGGCTGATCCGCTCGGTTGTTCAGGTGCTCGGCAAAGCCACAGTCGAAAGCGCGCCTTGCGCTACCGGGGAGAATCAACCTAGGCTGCGCTGATCATCGAGTCAGGCGTTATCCATGGACAGCAACAAACACTGGCGTGAAGACCTTTACGTCATGATTTTCCAGACCGACACCCAGGCGGGTCGGCGCTTCGACGGCATCCTGCTGTTGATCATCCTCGCCAGCCTGGTGATCGTGATGCTCGACAGCATCGACAGCGTTCACCGCAACTACGCCGATGTACTCGCCTATATCGAGTGGGGCTTCACGGCGGTCTTCCTCGGCGAGTACATCCTGCGCCTGTACTGCTCGCCCAAACCCCTGCGCTACGCCTTCAGCTTTTACGGACTGGTGGACCTGCTGGCCATCGTGCCCGGCATCCTCGCACTGTATTACGCCGATGCGCAGTATCTGCTGATTATCCGGATCATCCGCATGCTGCGGATCTTCCGCGTACTCAAGCTCAGCCCTTATCTCAAGCAAGCCAACTACCTGATGTCGGCGCTGCGCGGCAGCAAGCAGAAAATCGTGGTGTTCCTGGTCAGCGTCTGCACGCTGGTGACGGTGTTCGGCACGCTGATGTATGTGATCGAAGGCCCCGAACATGGCTTCACCAGCATTCCCAAAGGCATCTATTGGGCTATCGTGACTCTGACCACCGTGGGCTTCGGCGACATCGTGCCGAAGACGCCGCTGGGCCAGGTGATTTCGTCGCTGGTGATGATCACCGGTTACTCGATCATCGCCGTGCCAACCGGGATTTTCACTGCTGAACTGGCCAACGCCATGCGCGGCGATCAGCTTCAACACGACTGCCCGGTGTGCAAGAAAAACAGCCACGAACACGGTGCTGCATTCTGCTCCCGTTGCGGCAATGCACTGTTCAAAAAACTGGAATAAGCAAAGAGCTTTTTAATCTTTAAAGGACTAAACGACCCCGGCTATAGTCGCGTGCTCTGAAACCAACAAATAACCCGTAGGAGCTGCCGCAGGCTGCGATCTTTTGATTTTTCGTTTTTTAAAAGCAAGATCAAAAGATCGCAGCCTTCGGCAGCGCCTACAAATAGAACAAGGAATTCGCAGTGAAAAAACTCTTTGGCGCCTCGCTTCTCGCCGCTGGCCTGGCCCTGGGCAACATCGCCCAGGCTGCACCGACGCTGCTCAACGTTTCCTACGACGTGATGCGCGATTTCTACAAGGACTACAACACTGCGTTCCAGAAACACTGGCAAGCCGAGCACAACGAAAACATCACCCTGCAGATGTCCTTCGGCGGCTCCAGCAAACAGGCACGCTCGGTGATCGACGGCCTGCCGGCGGATGTCATCACCATGAACATGGCCACCGACATCAATGCCCTGGCGGACAACGGCAAACTGGTCCCGGAAAACTGGGTCACGCGCCTGCCGAACAACAGCGCGCCGTTCACCTCGGCCACCGTGTTCATCGTGCGCAAGGGCAACCCGAAAGCCCTGAAAGACTGGCCGGACCTGCTCAAGGATGGCGTGCAAGTCATCGTGCCGAACCCGAAGACTTCGGGGAACGGTCGCTACACCTACCTCTCGGCCTGGGGCTACGTGCTGAAAAACGGCGGTGACGAGAACAAGGCCAAAGACTTCGTCGGCAAGCTGTTCAAGCAAGCGCCGGTACTCGATACCGGTGGCCGCGCCGCCACCACCACCTTCATGACCAACCAGATCGGCGACGTGCTGGTGACCTTCGAGAACGAAGCGGAAATGATCGCCCGCGAGTTCGGCCGTGATCAGTTCGAAGTCATCTACCCAAGCGTTTCCGCCGAAGCCGAGCCACCGGTGTCGGTGGTCGACAAAACCGTCGACAAGAAAGGCACCCGCGCCGCCGCCGAGGAATACCTGAAGTACCTGTGGTCGCCGCAAGGCCAGGAGATCGCTGCCGCCAATTACCTGCGCCCGCGTGACCCGGCCGTGCTGGCCAAGTACACCGACCGTTTCCCGAAAGTGGACTTCCTGTCCGTCGAGAAGACCTTCGGTGACTGGCGTACCGTGCAGAAGACCCACTTCAACGATGGCGGGATTTTCGACCAGATCTACAGCGGTAAATGATCTCTGCCCGGCAATGAACAAGGCGACCTGCACAGGTCGCCTTTTTTTTGTGAACACCTCCGAACGACTGTAGGAGCTGCCGCAGGCTGCGATCTTTTGATCTTGATCCTGTTTTTAACATCAAGATCGAAAGATCGCAGCCTGCGGCAGCTCCTGCAAGGGTGCACTTCTAGCTCAAATTGCCGCAAAAAATAGCCTGGTGACCATCGACCGGGCTTTGACGTACCACCAAGGCGTAGCCGCCGGCTCGAAGGGTCTCGACGGCGACCGGCGCGCTTTTCCAGAAGCGCTGGTTCGACGCTTGCGAATAGAACCGGGCATTTGGACCGTCATTCATGTCATAGGCTGGTTTCGAACCCAGGTTCCCACAGCTTCCCGGATAGATATAGGCCGTCAACCGACCCGGCAATGTGCTGCCTATGCCCTCGCCGCTGACCTCAACCCAGAACGTTGTTGCGTTATCACCGGGCATCATGATCAACCGGGCAATATTCCCGGGATTATCGGATGTAGCATTCAGGGGAACGCTGGTGACCTGACTGTCAGGCACTGTCGAGCACCCAGAGATCCAACCGACCGCTACCACTAACGCCAGCGAAGATACGATTTTCATCGTGATACTCCCGCTTGTAAGGACACATTGAAGTGATCCCCCCAGTAGATTCTAGCTGCCGGGGCTGCGCGGGCTTTTCTTCAGATGGCCGGTTGCCATGTGTCGGCTACGGGACGTGCAGAGAGAACATAAGCACGCTATCGAACAAGATGTAAGTGAATGTATCATTGACCTTCGATCTTCTGACGCAAGGCCATTCGGCGGACGACACACGCGTCCGTCAGTCATTCCGCAATGGAATGATAGCTATCACTCCAATCCCGCTTCCGCCGTTTCAGTCAGCCCGTTAGCCTGCGCGCATTCCTTTCCGTACAGCGAGACCGTTATGAACCCAGCGACCCAGGTGCCCCACGGCACCGCGACAATGACCCGAAGCATGGTGCTGCTGTTCGCTTTCTGCTGCGGCGCCATTGTCGCCAACATCTACTACGCCCAGCCGATCATCGGCCTGATCGCCCCGGACATCGGCCTGAGCAACGCCATGGCCAGCCTGATCGTTTCCCTGACCCAGATCGGCTATGCGCTGGGGCTGTTTTTCCTGGTGCCGCTGGGGGATCTGCTGGAGAACCGCCGGTTGATGATCATCACCACCCTGGTGGCGATTGCCAGCCTGCTGGGTGCGGCGTTCACCGATCAGCCGAACCTGTTCTTGCTGATTTCGCTGTTGGTGGGGTTCAGCTCGGTTTCGGTACAGATTCTGATTCCACTGGCCGCACACCTGGCGCCGGAAGAAACCCGTGGCCGTGTAGTGGGCGGGATCATGGGCGGTTTGCTGCTCGGCATTCTGCTGGCCCGGCCGGTGTCCAGCGTGGTGGCCGACCATTTCGGCTGGCGCGCGATGTTTGTGATTGCCGCCGTGTTGATGGCAGCCATCAGCATCGTGCTGGCCGTGACCATTCCCAAGCGTGAGCCCGATCACAGCGCATCCTATGGCCAGTTGCTGGGCTCGCTGTGGACGCTGTTGCGCAAGCAACCGGTGCTACGCCAGCGCGCGTTTTACCAGGGCTGCATGTTTGCCACGTTCAGCCTGTTCTGGACCGCCGTGCCGCTGGAGCTGGCGCGCAATCACGGTTTGTCGCAAAGCGAGATCGCGATTTTCGCGTTGGTGGGCGCCATCGGCGCCATCGCCGCCCCGATCGCCGGACGCCTGGCCGATGCCGGCCACACCCGCATCGCATCGTTGCTGGCCCTGCTGTTTGCCAGCCTGAGTTTTATGCCGGCGTTCATTCATCCGGCCTACAGTGTCATCGGCCTGGCCGTGACCGGCGTGGTGCTGGACTTCTGCGTGCAGATGAACATGGTCCTCGGCCAGCGTGCGGTGTACGCCCTCGACGGCAAAAGCCGCAGCCGCCTGAATGCGCTGTACATGACCAGCATCTTCATCGGCGGCGCCTTCGGCTCTTCGGTGGCCAGCGCAGTGTACGAACAGGGCGGCTGGTTGTGGATCGTGATCGTCGGCAGTGCGTTTCCGCTGCTGGCGTTGTTGCGGTTCTTGAGTGTTTCGCCGAAGGCATCGTTGGCGACGGCTTGAAACCATTGACTTGCGACATCCTCAAGATTTTGCACAAGGACCCTCAATGGACCGCCTCGGCGCAATGGAAACCTTCGTCTACGTGGTGGAAACCGGCTCGTTTTCCGCCGCGGCACGACGCCTGAACATCGGCCAGCCGGCCGTGTCGAAAACCATCGCGCAACTCGAATCGCGTCTGGCGGTGCGGTTGTTGCTGCGCTCGACTCGCAGCCTGACGCCCACCGAAGCCGGGCTGGCCTTTTTCGAGCGGGCCAAGCGTGCCATCGAAGAAGCCGACGAGGCCGACAACGCCGCACGGGGTTGTGCCAGCGGGCTGAGTGGCAACCTGCGTATCTGCGCGGCGGTCACCTTCGGCCGGCTGCACATCGTTCCGCACCTGGGCCCCTTCCTGGAGCAACACCCGAAGCTGAACATCGACCTGATGCTCGACGATCGCAATGTCAACCTGGTGGAAGAAGGCGTCGATATCGCCCTGCGCATGGGCGCGTTGAGCGACTCGGGCCTGACCGCGCGCAGGATCGCCGAATGCCGGCGCATGGTACTGGGTACACCGGCGTACTTCGAAAAACACGGCGACCCCCCCTGCCCCGCCGACCTGTGCAAGCATCAGGCAATCGTCTACACCCTCGGTGACGGCGCCAATTGGCAATTCAACAAAGCCGGCGAGAAGCAATCGGTGATCGTCAGCGGCCGGATCCGTGTCAACGCCGCCGAAGGCCTGCGTGAAGCCGTGCTGGCCCATCAAGGACTGACCATGGCTTCGCAATGGATGTTTGCGCCAGAACTGGCCGACGGTTCGGTCCGGGAAGTGATGAAGGACTGGGCATTGCCGAACCAGGACCTGTGGGCGGTGTTCCCTACAGGCAGGATGGCCAGCGCCAAGGCTCGGGCGTTTGTGGAGTATGTGCAGGGGTTGTTGAAGAACGAGGTTTGAAAGCCAGGCGTTTCGTTTATTGCGATTTTCGATTAATTCGAATAGCCTGCTGAGATCGATTATTCTGAAATTGGAAGCCGTCATGTCGACCGTCATTCATCCGCCAATCAATTTGCCCGCGAAACACGAAATACAGGCCGCGATCGAGGGGCAACGCACCCTGGCTGCCTATCTCGCCACACGGTTCGAAACTCAGCACATCCAGATATTCGATGAGCAGAACGAAGCGCATAACATCGAACTGCCCACCTCGGCTCTCCGTTTGCTAGTCGATATTCTGGCGGAACTCGCAGCCGGTAACGCTGTGAAAGTAGTCCCGGTTCACGCTGAACTGACTACGCAAGAAGCGGCAGACCTGCTCAATGTCTCACGTCCACACCTGATCAAACTGCTCGAATCCGGCGAACTGTCCTACCACAAAACCGGCAAGCACCGACGTGTGCGCTTTGCCGATTTGATGGACTATAAAAACCGGCGCGACACCGCCAGCGAGCAGGCAATGCTGCTTCTCGCCGAGCAGGCACAGGCGTTAAGGACAGGATACGAGTGAGGCACACTTCATTTACCGCTGTATATGACGCTTGCGCGCTTTACCCCGCGCCATTGAGAGACTTTCTGATGTGGCTCGCGCTTTCCGGGCTTTTCAGGGCGAAATGGTCAGTGGCAATACACGATGAATGGAAACGCAATCTGCTGAAAAACCGCCCGGATCTCAACGCCACGCAATTGAATCGCACCTGCGAGCTAATGGATCTGGCGATTCCCGACGCCTGCGTGTCGGGGTACGAAGCTTTGATACAAGGACTGACGCTGCCCGACGCGGATGACCGACATGTCCTGGCGGCTGCCATTCGTTGCAACGCCAGCGTCATTGTCACCTTCAACCAGAAAGACTTCCCCCGCACCGCGTTGCAACCTTATGGCATCGAGGCCCAGCACCCCGACGAGTTCGTCAATGACCTTTTCGACCTGGATCCGGCAGCAGTGGTCGCCGCGGCACAACGACAGCGCAAGCAACTGAAGGCCCCACCGATGAACACTGACACTTATCTCGATCTATTGTTACGTCAAGGCCTGGTTCAGTCGGTCAAGGCATTGAACAGTTTCCGGGCAATGCTTTGAAAATCACCACGATGTCAACCACGCATCCAGGGTGTGCCCAACACGGGTCAACACCGGCGGCTTCGGCTGTAACTCGACGATGCACTGCAACGTCAGGCACATGGGGATTGCTCGTCAATACAGGCCAGCAAGTGTTCGACCGTAGACTCCAGCGGCCCGGAGTTGTCGAGCAGATGTACGGCCGAGTCTTCTGCCAGCAGCCGCTCGTTGAATCGCACATTGCGCGCCAAGCGCTGATCGATCTCGATCGGCGACTCACGCCCGCGTCCCAGCAGGCGTTGACGCAACACGGCTTGATCCACAGTCAGCAACAGCACCAGCACATTCGGATAGCGCAGGCGGGTTGCCTGCAAATGCCCCCGCGAACCATTGACCAGTACATCCTGGCCGGCGGCCAGCCAATCGTCGATTTCCCGCGGGATGCCATAGGACAACCCATTGGCGTGCCAGCTCAGGGCAAACGCGTCCTGAGCTTGCATATCGGCGAATTGCTGCGCACTGACACCCAGCGCCGCCTCGCCCACGGCTTCGGCCGAGCGGGTAATGACCCGCCGAACGATACGGCAGCCGCGTTCGGCCAACCGCGTTCGTGCGGCATCCAGCAGGCTGTCCTTGCCCGAACCTGAAGGCCCGATGAGATAGATCAACCTGCCCGCCATCAAAACACCCTCTTCATTTGTCGCCACACTTGCTGGACCACCGGCAAACCCTCCTGACTGCGCTTGCACCCGATCAGCCCGCTGGCCCGGCGAATGATCCATCACCTGCACCCGTTGCACCAGCAGGTTTTCCACCCGATCACGGTATAGGCTCAGGGTGTTCGACCAGTGCCGGTTAAAAACTGTTACCTATGTGCTTGAACTGTTTTGTTACCTATGTGGGTGAGTCATACCCTGCGATCTTTTTATTTTGGTTTTTGACCATGTCGAAGAGGCGGAAGATCAAGATCAAAAGATCGCAGCCTGCGGCAGCTCCTACAGGGGGCGTGTGTTTAGCCGAAAGAGATTGGTCGGC
>NZ_JBWKZB010000058.1:0-38902 GCF_059424105.1 Pseudomonas sp. GW456-E7
ACAAGATGCGTGTGTTCCAGGAAGAAATCTTTGGCCCGGTGGTGAGCATCACCACCTTCAAGGACGAAGCCGAAGCCTTGGCCATCGCCAACGACACCGAGTTCGGCCTGGGCGCCGGCCTCTGGACCCGCGACATCAACCGCGCCTACCGCATGGGCCGCGCCATCAAGGCCGGTCGTGTATGGACCAACTGCTACCACCTGTACCCGGCGCATGCCGCGTTCGGCGGGTACAAGAAGTCCGGCGTCGGCCGTGAAACCCACAAGATGATGCTTGATCACTATCAGCAGACCAAAAACCTGCTGGTGAGCTACGACATCAATCCGTTGGGTTTCTTCTAAGCAGCGGGGGCGATGCACTTAACACTGCATCGCCCTTTCGATAGCCATCGCGAGCAGGCTCGCTCCCACAGTGGATCCGGGCCGGCTCCTCAATAGTGATTTCACCCCATAACCCTGTGGGAACGAGCCTGCTCGCGAAGGCGCCCTAAATGACACACCACCCACGCTCTGGCCGCTCTGGCACGGGCCTTGCGTACCCGTCATTCAGCGTTTCACCCAACCCGTCACACCCGAAAGTCCAAAAGATCGAACAATAAAAAATAGAGAGGACTTATGACTACTTCTTCCACACAGCTCAAACCCACACTCGGCACCCTGCACCTTTGGGGCATTGCCGTCGGCCTGGTGATCTCCGGCGAGTACTTCGGCTGGAGTTACGGCTGGGGCACCGCAGGCACACTGGGTTTTCTCGTCACCGCCCTGATGGTGGCGACGATGTACACCTGCTTCATTTTCAGCTTCACCGAACTGACGACGGCGATTCCCCACGCCGGCGGGCCATTTGCCTATAGTCGCCGGGCCTTTGGTGAGAAAGGCGGGTTGATCGCCGGCATCGCCACCTTGATCGAATTCGTCTTTGCCCCACCGGCCATCGCCATGGCCATCGGTGCCTACCTCAATGTGCAATACCCGGAACTGGACCCGAAGATCGCCGCCGTTGGCGCTTACTTCGTGTTCATGGGCCTGAATATCCTCGGCGTCAGCATCGCGGCCACCTTCGAACTGGTGGTGACCGTACTGGCCGTCGCAGAACTGCTGGTGTTCATGGGCGTGGTCGCCCCGGGCTTCAGTTTCAGCAACTTCGTACTGAACGGCTGGTCGGGTGCCAATGAGTTCACGATGGGCTCGATTCCTGGCATTTTCGCCGCTATTCCCTTCGCGATCTGGTTTTTTCTCGCCATCGAAGGCGCAGCCATGGCCGCCGAGGAAGCCAAGGACCCGAAACGCACTATCCCCAAGGCCTACGTCAGCGGCATTCTGACCCTGGTGTTCCTGGCCATCGGCGTGATGGTGATGGCGGGCGGCGTCGGCGACTGGCGCCAACTGTCGAACATCAACGATCCGCTGCCCCAGGCGATGAAGGCCGTGGTCGGCAATAATTCGACCTGGATGCACATGCTGGTGTGGATCGGTCTGTTCGGCCTGGTGGCGAGTTTCCACGGGATCATTCTCGGCTATTCACGCCAGTTCTTCGCCCTGGCTCGCGCTGGCTACTTGCCCAAAGGCCTGGCCAAACTCTCGCGTTTCCAGACGCCGCACCGGGCCATTCTGGCCGGTGGCGTGATCGGTATTGCGGCCATCTACAGCGATGGCCTGGTCAATCTGCAAGGCATGAGCCTGACGGCAGCGATGATCACCATGTCGGTATTCGGCGCCATCGTGATGTATATCATCAGTATGCTGAGCCTGTTCAGACTGCGTAAAACCGAGCCGAACCTGGAACGCACCTTCCGCGCACCGGGCTATCCAATCGTACCGGGGATCGCACTGTTCCTGGCGGTGGTGTGCCTGGTGGCGATGGCGTGGTTCAACACCTTGATCGGCCTGATCTTCCTCGGGTTCATGATCGCCGGCTACCTGTACTTCCAATTGACCGCCCGGCAGCGCTCCGAAGCACCGGCGGACGCTATGCTCGAAGGTATCTAAATGCACCGGTGCCGGGCCCGCTGCCCGGCGCCTGCATGATTGAAGTGCACGCCGCCCTCTGTAGGAGCTGTCGAGTGCAACGAGGCTGCGATCTTTAAGGGCAAGATCAAAAGATCGCAGCCTCGTTGCACTCGACAGCTCCTACAGGGGAGTCGGGTGAATTTGCGACATTTACAGAACAGAAGGACACCGCCCATGGCCACATTCGCCCATACCGTCGGCGCCCAGACTTACCGCTTCGATAGCCTCAAGGAAGTGATGGCCAAGGCCAGCCCGGCCCGCTCCGGAGATTTTCTGGCCGGCGTCGCCGCGCTCAACGATGGCGAGCGAGTGGCCGCACAGATGGCTTTGGCCGACACTCCGCTAAGCCACTTTCTGCAGGAAGCACTGATCCCCTACGAGTCCGATGAAGTCACACGACTGATCATCGACACCCATGACAAACAGGCCTTCGCGATCGTCAGCCACCTCACTGTCGGCGGTTTTCGCGACTGGCTGCTCAGTGATGCCGCCGACGAACAGGTCCTGCGCGCCCTGGCACCCGGCCTGACGCCGGAAATGGCCGCTGCCGTATCAAAGATCATGCGCGTGCAGGATCTGGTGCTGGTGGCGCAAAAAATCCGCGTGGTCACGCAGTTTCGCGGCACCCTGGGCCTGCGCGGCCGCCTGTCCACGCGACTGCAACCGAACCACCCCACCGACGAACCAGCCGGCATCGCCGCGAGCATTCTCGACGGCCTGCTGCACGGCAATGGCGACGCAATGATCGGCATCAACCCGGCCACCGACAGCATCGCCTCGATTTGCGCGATGCTGGAGATGCTCGACGCAATCATCCAACGCTACGAAATCCCGACCCAGGCGTGTGTGCTGACCCATGTCACCACGTCGATCGAAGCGGTCAATCGCGGCGTCCCATTGGACCTGGTGTTCCAGTCGATCGCCGGCACCGAAGCGGCCAATGCCAGTTTCGGCATCAACCTGAGTCTGTTGAAGGAAGGCCATGACGCCGGATTGAGCCTGAATCGCGGCACCCTGGGCCAGAACCTGATGTACTTCGAAACCGGCCAGGGCAGCGCTCTGTCGGCCAACGCTCACCATGGCGTCGATCAACAAACCTGCGAAACCCGCGCCTATGCCGTCGCGCGCCACTTCAACCCGTTTCTGGTCAACACCGTTGTCGGCTTTATCGGCCCGGAATACCTGTACAACGGCAAACAGATCATCCGCGCCGGCCTGGAGGACCACTTCTGCGGCAAATTGCTCGGTGTACCCATGGGTTGCGACATCTGCTACACCAACCATGCCGAAGCTGACCAGGACGATATGGACACCCTGCTGACCCTGCTGGGTGTCGCCGGGATCAACTTCATCATGGGCATCCCGGGTTCCGACGACATCATGCTCAACTACCAGACCACCTCGTTCCACGATGCGCTCTACGCCAGGCAGACCCTGGGGTTGAAGCCCGCACCGGAGTTCGAGCAATGGCTGGCGAAAATGGGCATTTTCACTCAATCGGACGGCAGGATTCTCTTCGGTGACAGCCTGCCGCCGGCCTTTCGGCAGGCCTTGGCGCAATTGGGATGAGTAATGACATGGATAAACTACCCTTCGACCCCCACAACCCCTGGCTGGAACTGCGACGCCTGACACCGGCGCGAATTGCCCTGGGCCGAACCGGCACCAGTATTCCCACCCGCGCGCAACTGGACTTCCAGTACGCCCACGCCCAGGCACGGGATGCGGTGCACTTGCCGTTCGATCACGCGGCACTCAACTCACAACTGGCCGAACGCGGACACGAAAGCCTTTTGCTGCACAGCGCCGCAATCGACCGCAACAGTTACCTGCAACGCCCGGACCTGGGACGAAAGCTGAGTGATGCGTCGGCAAAAAACCTGCGTGACTACGCTGCGGCGCATCCTGGCGGGGTCGATCTGGTGATTGTGATCGCCGACGGCCTGTCGGCACTGGCCGTTCATCGCCATACCCTGCCCTTTCTGGCACGCCTCGAAGAACAGATTGCAGCCGAAGGCTGGACTGTTGCGCCAGTGATGTTGGTGGAACAGGGACGCGTGGCGGTCGCTGACGAAATCGGTGAGTTACTGGGTGCGAAAATGACCGTCATCCTCATCGGCGAACGCCCTGGCCTCAGTTCCCCGGACAGCCTGGGTTTATATTTCACCTACAATCCCAAGGTCGGCCTTACCGATGCCTACCGCAATTGCATCTCCAACGTGCGGCTCGAAGGCCTGAGTTACGGCATGGCGGCACACCGTTTGCTGTATTTGATGCGCGAAGCCTGCCGGCGGCAGTTGTCAGGGGTCAATCTGAAGGATGAAGCACAGGTCCAGACACTGGAGTCGGACGCGGGAGCCGACATGAAAGATAATTTCCTGCTTGGGCCACCGAATGCCTGAACCGCTTCCACATTGCACATTCGTACCCGTTTCAGGCAGGATCGTTGCGCGGCCGCCAAGGGTTTCCCATCGCCGTCAGAGACGTAAGACAGCCACTTGAAGACGAGACCTACCATGCGGATTATTCAAGCGACCCTCGAACACCTGGACCTGCTGACCCCGTTGTTCGTCAAATATCGCGAGTTTTATGGCTCCCTGCCGTATCCGGACTCGTCCCGGGCGTTCCTCGAAAAACGCCTGCGTCGCAAGGAATCGGTGATCTACCTGGCGCTGTCCGATGACGACAGCCACAAGCTGATGGGCTTCTGTCAGCTGTACCCGAGCTTCTCCTCGCTGTCACTCAAACGTGTGTGGATCCTCAACGACATCTATGTCGCCGAGGACGCCCGCCGCCAGTTGGTGGCCGACAACCTGATCCGTACCGCGAAAAAAATGGCCAAGGAAACCAATGCCGTACGCATGCGCGTTTCCACCAGCAGCAACAACGAAATCGCGCAGAAAACCTACGAATCCATCGGATTCAAGGTAGACACCGAATTCAAGAACTATGTGCTGCCGATCAGCGACGAACTCTGAATCACCTGCGCCCTGCTCGCGTTGGCATCGCGAGCAGGTTCGCTCCCACCTGTTCGTTATCAAACATCAGCCCTGTCATGACATTCCCCGCTACAATCTCGACGCGATTTTCACCAGTCGCCTCGTATAATCCCGATATTCCCGGCTTGTAAGAAAAACTACCCCTATCCGTAGTCTTACGCGAAGTCATCCGCACAGGCCTGCAGAGTCGGGCCAATACCACAGGTGCTATCCATGGATTTCAACCCGATCGACATTGTCCTGCATCTCGACGTCTACCTCGACATGCTTGTAGCCAACTACGGGGCATGGATCTACGCCATTCTGTTCATGGTGATCTTTTGTGAAACCGGCCTGGTGGTCATGCCTTTCCTGCCCGGCGACTCCCTGCTGTTCATCGCCGGCGCCGTGGCGGCCGGTGGCGGCATGGACCCGGTACTGCTCGGCGGCCTGCTGATGCTGGCGGCGATTCTGGGCGACAGCACCAACTACATCATCGGACGAACGGCAGGTGAAAAACTGTTCAGCAATCCGAACTCGAAGATCTTCCGCCGCGACTACCTGCAACAAACCCACGATTTCTACGACAAGCATGGCGGCAAAACCGTGACCCTGGCGCGCTTCCTGCCCATCATCCGGACCTTTGCCCCCTTCGTCGCCGGGGTGGGGAAAATGCCCTATCCGCGTTTCTTCGCCTTCAGTGTGCTGGGCACCATCCTGTGGGTCGGTGGCCTGGTGACGCTCGGTTATTTCTTCGGCAACGTACCGTTCATCAAGAAGAACCTGTCGCTGCTGATTGTGGGCATCATCCTGCTCTCGCTGGTGCCGATGATCATCGGCATGGTGCGTAGCCGCCTTGCCGGTTCGAGTTCAAAAGCCGAATCGCGCTGACACGATGTGGTCCCTGAGCGCCTGGCGTCGCCGACGCACCCTGGCCAGGCACCCGATTGCCGATGACATGTGGCAACGGGTGCGCCATCACCTGAGCTTTCTCGATGGCATCAGTGCCGCCGAAGACCAATGGCTGCGCGAAGCCTGCGTGCTGTTCCTCGAAGACAAGCACCTGAGCGCCCTGCCCGGCGTCGAACTGCATCAGGAGCAACGCTTGCTGCTCGCTGCCCAGGCGCAACTGCCGCTGCTTCACCTCGGCGACCTGAACTGGTATCAGGGCTTCCACGAAATCATTCTCTACCCCGATGACTTCCTCAGCCCCCAGCGCCATCGCGACGCCAGCGGTGTCGAGCATGAATGGGACGGTGAGCACAGCGGTGAAGCCTGGCAGCAAGGTCCGATCATCCTCGCCTGGCCCGGCGTCATGGCCAGCGGAGGCTGGGAAGGCTACAACCTGGTGATCCACGAACTGGCGCACAAACTCGACATGCTCAACGGTGACGCCAACGGCCTGCCGCCACTGCATCCCGACATGCGGGTCAGCGACTGGGCCAAGGTCATGCAAGAGGCCTACGACGACCTCGACCGGCAACTGGAACGCAATCCCGACGCTGAAACCGCCATTGACCCGTACGCCGCCGAAAACCCTGCCGAGTTCTTCGCCGTCACCAGCGAATACTTTTTCAGCGCCCCGGATTTGCTGCACGAGGCTTATCCACAGGTGTACCAGCAACTGAAGCTGTTCTATCGCCAGGACCCGCTGGCAAGGTTGAAGCAACTTCAGGCGCATGACCCTGTCTATCAGGCACACCAGTGAGCGCCATACGACTTCTGGTACATGGCGTCGACACAGGAATATGCCTATAATCGCCGCCACTTTTTGGTCAATCCGGCCAAGTGTTTCTGGTCAACTAACGGGGGCAACGCCCAATGAGCTACAGCAAGATTCCGGCTGGCAAAGACCTGCCGAACGACATCTACGTCGCGATCGAGATTCCGGCCAACCACGCGCCGATCAAATACGAAATCGACAAAGACAGCGATTGCCTGTTCGTTGACCGTTTCATGGCCACCCCAATGTTCTACCCGGCCAACTACGGTTACATCCCGAACACCCTGGCTGACGACGGTGATCCCCTCGACGTGCTGGTCGTGACCCCTTACCCGGTTGCTCCAGGTTCGGTAATCCGCGCTCGCCCGGTCGGCATCCTGAACATGACCGACGACGGCGGCGGCGATGCCAAAGTCATCGCTGTTCCGCACGACAAGCTGTCCCAGCTGTACGTCGACGTCAAGGAATACACCGACCTGCCAGCGCTGCTGATCCAGCAGATCGAGCACTTCTTCGCGAACTACAAAGATCTCGAAAAAGGCAAATGGGTGAAGATCGAAGGCTGGGCCGGTGCAGACGCCGCCCGCGACGCGATCACCAAGTCGGTTGCTGCCTATAAAGGTTAAGAGAAGCCGCGAGCTTCCAGCGACAGGCTGCAAGAAAAACCCCGGGTGATCCGGGGTTTTTTGTGGGCGCTTGATAAGCACTTTAAACACGACGTTTAACCACGTTCAACCTTGGTTTTTCCTGTTTATAATTCCTCAAAAATGTCTTACATCCGGTCGTAAATTTCCCGCGAAATTTGAACGAGGCGTTTATTCAAACCCCTACCAGCCGCCAGTAGACTCGCGTTCATGAAAAAGAACACTAGCGGCCCACGCTTTAAAGCGCTCCTCGAAGCAGCGAACATCACGACCACCGGATTTGCCGACTTTCTGGGTACGGCTCCGCAAAATGTACATAACTGGTACACCCGCGGCGTGCCTGCCCATTGCATGGAAGAAGTCGCCAGAAAACTCTCCGTCAGCAGCGACTGGCTGAAAACCGGCGAAGGCTCGAAAGACGCCCAGCACCTGCGCCTGATCGAGGAGTCCGGCAACACCTTCGATGCCCAGACCATCCGCGGCGTCTACACGGTCATCGAGCCTGTTGACGTCGAACTGCCTTTCTACAAAGAAGCTGTCATCGCCCCGGGATCCAACAAAACCCACGTCATAGAAGATCCCGAGACATCCATCCGCCTGCCCCGCAACCATCTCGACTCACTGGAAATCAACCACGCCGACGCCATCTGCGCCTTCATGAGCGGCAACAGCATGGGGGAGAAAATTGAAGACGGTTCGACCCTGGCGATTGATCGTGGCCTGACCCAGATTATCGATGGCGAGATCTACGCCATCGAACATGACGGCATGCTGCGTATCAAGTACCTGCACCGACTACCGGGCAACTCCCTGCGACTGCGCAGCCACAACCGCGCCGAGTACCCGGATGAAATCTTCCGGGCGGCACAAATCGAGGAACAGAACATCAGGGTACTGGGTTGGGTGTTCTGGTGGTCGACCCTGAACAAGCGGCGGCCGGCGGTGCCCTTTCTTTAATCGCTCCACAACGCCCATCGGCCACCCATCCAGGTGGCCGAACGGCTCTGCGCGGCACTTCCCGCTGGGAATTTCCATCAAACCTGCGTATGCTGCGCCCCACATTTGCGCATCGACCCGCCCTGCGGCTCAGATGCGCTGACCTGACAGATGATTTTCTCATCAGGTCCCACAGCCGGACGCAAGATCCGGGTGTACGTTTTGAAGGCTGGCGCGGTTTACCAAAAATGATCCAAGCCAGTCCCCGAGAAGCCGGCCACAAGCCGGCTTTTTAATGCCCGAAATCCACGTAGGTGTGTGTGTGGCACCAACGATCTGTGCCGTCTCATGGCTCACGCCTATAGCCAAGCCTCACAGAGCGTCTCCGCCTGATTGAGCATCAATTGGGCCGCTGCCTCGGCTTGATCCGGAAGGTACTTGTACAAAAAAATCCGGAACCTGCTTAGGAGGCTCCGGATTTTTCTGCTGATCAAGGACTCAAACGTCCATAACTGAACAGCTTTGATGAAATGGCCAGGGTCGTTTAGAACCTTGGCTCGATGAGGGGCTATTTACCCCCCCACGCTCAAAGGATGAAGTCCGAAGTCGAGAGGCTCGTGACGCCGGTGATCTGAATGGCGAACTCGGCGGTGTTGTCCGCATCCGTGTTGCCGTAGAGCACGCCATTGGCAACCTTCAATTGCCCGGCAGCAGTAAAGGCGGTCGTGCTACCGATGATCGCGTTAAAGGCGTCATTGGCGGTCGTGGCGGTGTTGGCATCCAGCGTCGACAGGTCAATCTTGTCACTACCGCGCACGAAGTCGCTGATGACATCCCAGGTGGAGCTGATCGTCCCCGTTTCCAACAACGAATTGAAGTCGAAAATATCGCTGCCAGCGCCGCCGATGAGCGTGTCCTTGCCTAGTCCACCCGTTAACACGTTGGCTGCCGCATCGCCTTTGAGCGTATCGGCGTAGCTGGATCCGGTGAGATTTTCGATGGAGAGGAGGCGATCGACACCTGCACCGAGTGTATTCTGGGAGGCAGTCTTGATGTTCAGGTCGACCTTGACCCCGGAAGCTGCCCCCTCGTAGGTAGCCGTGTCCACGCCGCTACCCCCGTTTATGGTGTCATTGCCAGTCGCACCACGCAGGACGTCATTACCCAGTCCACCACTGAGTGTATCGTCACCGTTGCCTCCATCGAGGCTGTTGTTATAGGCATTGCCCACCAGGCGATCGTTCGCGTAACCACCAATAACGTTTTCGATATTGAGAATTCGATCATCCTCGTAACGGGATGCCAGGACACGCTGCTCGCCCGTGAGGTTGAGATCGACGTTGAGCGCCAATCCCTCTGCTGCGTAGGACAGGGTATCGATGCCCTCACCGCCGTCCAGGAAGTCGTCGCCAAGGCTGCCGATCAGCAAGTCATTACCGGTGCCGCCCGATAACACGTCGTCGCCCAGGCCGCCATTCAGCGTATCGTTACCGACGCCGCCCTTGAGGATGTCATTGTTGTCGCCACCATCGAGCTTGTCGTCGCCGATGCCGCCCTCCAGTGTGTCGTTACCATTGCCACCGAACAAACTATCGTTACCACTGCCACCCACCAGCAGGTCGTAACTATCGCCCCCCTCCAGGGTGTCAGCGCCGCCTTCGCCGAACAGGCGATCGTGGGACGAGGAGCCAACGAGACGGTTGTTGCCAAAGCCCCCGAATAAATCGCTACTGCCGGTGGCGAACTGATTTGTGTTGGCCGTGCTCGTATTGAGGAGCACGTTGGACGTTGTCAGGTCGGCGACCGAAACTCCCGTGAGCGTCAACTCAGCCGAGTAGCCGCCGTACCAATTTTTGATGACGTCGCCACCTTTGTCGTCCACCGCCTCAACCAAGCGCTTGAGGCTTTCGATATCACTGATCCCGATACTGCGGACATCGAGCTTGTCCTGCTCCGCGAGACTGAAATCGATGACTCGGGTCGCGTCGGAGTAATTGCTCGCCCGCTGAGCGATGAATACGTCGCTACCAGCCCCGCCGATGAGCTGATCGCTCCCAGTGCCACCATTCAGGATATCGTTGCCACTACCGCCTTCGAGCACATCTTCATCGGCGCCACCGTTCAGGGTATCGTTGCCGGCACCACCGACCAAAAGGTCATTCCCATTCATGCCGAAGAGGGTGTCATTGCCGCTTTCGCCAAAAAGGCGGTCGCTGGACGAGGAACCTGTAAGCCGGTCATTACCCAACCCTCCGAACAGGTCGCTCCTGGAGGTTGCGGTCAGCGTATCGTCTTTGACGGTCGTATTGAGAAGCACATTGGACGCGTCCAACTCCCCGATCCCGGTGGCCCAAAGATTGTTCAGCGTGGTCTTCGAATAATAACCGTTAGTATTGATTGTAAATAAAAGCTTGTCATCGTAACTGACTTCAAACAGGCGATTAAGTGTCTCGATGTCGGAGATACCGACCTGCCGAAGATCCAGCCGATCTGCGGACACGTCAAAATCCGTGATGGTTTGCCCTATATAACTGGCTCCACGATTTATGACGAAAGTATCTGCCCCTGCGCCGCCTGTAAGGACGCTATTACTGCTAGTGCCCGCGTCCAGGATATCGTTGCCGTTGCCGCCATCCAGGGCATCCGACCCAGTGCCACCATAGATCGTATCGTTACCATCATTGCCATAAATGGTATCGTCACCCGTTCCGCCATAAATAACTTCGGCGATGTTAGCGCCATAAATTACATCATAGCCGGTGGTTCCATAGATGGTGGACCCGGTTACCGTTTTTCCATTAACTGTTGCCATTTAGACTCTCCTGTCTTTACTGCTAAAAAAGCGGCTTCTGCCACAGGCTAAACTCCAAGCAGTAACTCGAGGCGCAACCCATCCTCGTACATGCTCATGTCAAACTTTTGCTTGGTTTAAAAATCGGTGCACGTACTATTCTCAATCCTGCTCCAGTTGCGTAGTTACAATCCAAAGCCGACATTGGCGACTAGCCAAGTTCGATCAACAGTCGACTATTAGATGCATCTACGAAACCTAGGGGATTTACTACACCCGCTCACAGATGGCTGATGGCAAGTTGGGGGCGTAGGTCGACCCGACTTCCACATTGGCTTTGGAAAATAAAATGCCCCGTACGTTGGTGCCGCAGGGGCTTTTTGACGCCATTCCACTACGCCTGACTACCCTGACCTCATTGTTCAGAATGGATCAGCAGCCATTTTTTCGGCTGTTCTCATGCAGTCCCTATGCCGAGATAATATCAAAACGATATTACTGAGGGCATGGACTCTGTCAAGTGGATTACACATAGGATAAGTTCAAGCCTGCCTGGCTCAAAGGATCACGGGCGTAATCGTGTGCAAACCCTGCGCAAGTTGTACCTCAACCTCACGGATAGCTGAACGACTTCACCAACGTCAACTCCCCCACCGCCCGCATCGGCACCAGGAAGGTCTCCATCTTTTCACTCGGTGTCCCTTCCTCGGTAATCACCGTCACCTGCGCGGTGGTCAGCGCCTGTACCGCGTCTTCCTGCCCTTCCTCATCACTGCTGTAGCCGCCACCGAAGTAGTTCACATACACCAGATACTGCCCCTTGATCGGCGCGGGCATGGCGAAGATTTCCGGGCCGTAGCCGGTCGTGACGTCGACGTCGAGCGCTGCGCCGTTGGGGGCGACGCGGTCGCCGTACCAGATGTGCGCGCCGTCGGGGGTGATGAGGTGCAAGTCGAGGTCGGTGTTGTCGCTGTCCCATGCCAGCAATACACGTAACTTGGCCGGGGTCGCACCGCCGCTGCTGTTGAGGAATTGCGTGCGGTGACGTTGCTGGCCATCGGGGTTGCGAACTTCGACGCTGTTGCTGCCGTTGGGGAATGAGAACGGGCGATCGAAGCGACCGGCCGGGTCGATTTTCAGCGGCATGTTCACCCCGTTGACGATCAGCCGGCCGGGCTCTGTGGATTTCGCTGTGGCTTTGATCTGGCCGCTGATGCGTGCGGTGTTGGCCTGCCCTGCCGGGGTGTTGACCGACGAGGCCGGGTAGTTGACGACCTGCCGGAAGCTTTCCCCTTCCCCCTCGGGCGCACCGGTGCGCCAGCCGCCTGCGGGGGTGTCGAGTTTGACGCTGCCCGCCGCCATCACTGTTGGCAACGCCAGCAGCGAGCAGAGACACAGCAAGACCTGTGGATAACGGAGTTTCATGGTCTATTCCAGCAAGAGGTGGCGGGCGAGCCCTTCGATGTAGGTTTCATCCTGGCCGTTGGGGTGTGCCTCGAAGGCCAGGTGCAGGTATTCGTGAGTCAGGTCGAGGCGGTCTTGCAGTGTCAGCACGCCGCGCACGTAGATACGCTGGCGTTCGCGGTCGACATAGGGGCGTCCGAAGGCCAGGCGGCATACGGCGAAGGTGCTGACTTCGTTGTAGCCGACCTCGCCTTCCAAACGCACACGCCAGCCGCGCCGTTGTTTCTGCAGCCAGTCTTGCGCGGCAGGTAGTGCTTCGCAGGACGCGATGGGGTTGTCCCAGCGACTGAGACTGGCGCGTGGGTAGGCGTGCAGCAGGATGGCGTCGTAGCGCTGGCCGGCACGGGCCTGTTCGACGGCTTGCTGCCAGGACAACTTGTCCGGGCCAGGTTGATCGGAATGATAGGTGACGTTACTGCCGGCCAGGACCAGGTCGCTGGTCCACGCGGCGATGTCGCGTGACCCGGACGATGCCGGACGCGGCGCGACCCGCTGACGGCTGCTGCTGTCGTCGATGCTCAGGCAATCGCCACTGCGCGTGGCGTTTTGCAGCAGGTAGGTGCGGATGGCTACCGCGAGGGCTTTGGCGGCCTCGACCGGCTCGGCAGTGGCTTCGCGCTGAAGCACACGGGCGACGTACTCTTCGCGATCCAGCCGGGCCACGAGCTTGTCGTCCAGCAGAAAGAGTTCGCCGTCACTGTGGATATCCAGCGCATTGCCGTTGGCGAATTCGACGCGGTAGTCACCCTGCAACGCTCCGGAAGTCACCGCGGAGCCTCCTGACAAGACACGCCGAAGTGGATAGCGGGAGAACAGATCGACCTCTACACACGTCCCTGCATCCGCAGGCCAGGAAACAGGTATTACCGTAGACAACGCCTGGGCGTAATCGCGCAGAACCCGCTGACTGGTGCCCCGCCCCCCGGCCCAGACCGGTGCACCATCCGCCGTCCAACCGGCAAATCCGCCCTGGCGTGACGTGGCATCCTGATCCGCCAACCAGCTCCAGGTCTTCACTCGCAGGCGGCTTCCGAGTTCGCCGACGACTTGGCCATCGGCGGCATTGAGCACCACGTCGAGCAACACACGTCGGGCTTGATCCTGCGCCGGCAGCACGGCCAACACCTTTAACAGTTCCGCCACCGAAACCCGGGTAGCCGGTTGCAACGAAGGCAAATCCAGCAGCCATTGCGGCGCCTGCCGTGCCTGCCAATAGGCTCGCCAGTCGGCCTCGCGGATGCCCAGTCGCGCGGGTTCGAAATACAGACCGCATGACTTCACCAACGCCTGATCGCGCTCGATCCTGCCACCCGCCGTGCAGCAATAGACTTCTTCCTTCGACTGGCCGCGACATTCATAAGCCGGTTCACGCGCACCGGTATCGACCAGCCAGGCGTAGACGAACAACTTCCACACACTGCCCAAGGGTGTCTGCAAGGTCTGCGGCAGTGGCTCGCGGGCGATCACCTGAGTTCGGCTCAACGACAATAAATCGCCCTTGAAGGCCAGGCGCAGCGGTTCGTCCTGCGCCGTCGCCAGCACAGGAATCAAACACAGCAACCCACCCACCAGCAGCCTGTGCACGTCAGTGAACCGTGACCTGGCCAAGGGCTGCCTTTTGTTCCATCGCCTGATGCTGCGGCGCATACACCTGAGTGAATCGCACCGGCGGCAAGTTGAACTGCCCCTTCTGCGAGAAACGCACCAGATGTCGCAGGCGCAATTCACCACTCAAGGCATCGACCGGAACGGCATAAGCCATTTGCCCCGGCTCAAAGCGCGCCTTCTCCAGCGATGTCGGTTCGGTACCAGCCTTACCCATGAGCTTGATGCCCCAGGTCGTGCGCTCGACATCGGCGCCCGGTGGCAGCGGCACTTCCAGCAGGCCGTAACGCAGCGGTTTGGCGGCTTTGCTGGTGATGATCACTTCGTCGAGATAGAGGCTGTCGCTGGACAGCGGCGCGTTGCCGACTGCCTCGAGTTTGAAAGTGAAAGCCTCATCCCCCGGCACCAGCCGCGACAGGCGACGGGTGATGGTCACGGCCATCGGATCGACCGCTGGCTGCTGGCTGCGATAGCTCAATGCCGCGCGCAGCGGACGCTCCTGCACCCCGCTCAGCGTCAACACCGCCGGCACTGGCGCAGGCCCCTGCCACGTCCAATACATCTCACCAGAAACCCCGTACTGTTTCTTCCAGCCTTCACCCGGGGCCAATGCAATGGTGGGCGATGCCTGCTCGATGCTGCGCTGCAGCCAGGTGAGCGCCAATGCCCGTTCCAGGGTCGATTGCTGCGGCAACAGGCGTTGCAGTAATGCCTGAGCGCGAGCCTGATCGAAGGGTTGCAGCGACAGGTTCAGCGCTTCGGCAAACGGCTGGGAACTGACCGCCAGACGTTGCTGCGCGTCGGCCAGTTGCCGGTTGAACGCCTCCGGCACAGCGACCTTCACCTGCCTGGCCAGCGAGGCCGTCAGCACTCGCGCGGCAGCCAGCCCCAAGGCGGAGTCAGGATCGCTCATGACAAGGCTGTCTTCACCGCCTTCCATCAGATTCGCGGCACTGCCCTCGCCCGCTTTCGCCATGTCATCCATCAGGCCGCTGAGCAAGGTGTTGACCGGCAACTGCATCTGTTTGGCGAACGACAGGATCAGCGCCCGCTGCAGCAGCGGCGTGTTGTTCGCCTGTTTGGCGTAGACCTCCAGCACTCGCTGCCAATGCTCCGGCGGCAGGCTCAGGTCCAGCACCCGGCTGGCGTGCCAGTCGGCGTAATAGGCGTAGGCGGTGAGGAACGCATCCGGCTCGCCGTCCATGCCCCACCAGGTGAAGCTCGCCGAAGGACCGGCCATTTGTACCAGGCGCAGGCGACTGTTTTGCATGATCAGGCGCAAGCGATCGCGGATCTGCGGATTCGCCGCCAGCGTCGGGTAGGCAATGCTCAACGGCAACAGACGACTGGCAGTCTGCTCGACGCCACCGTAGGGGTAGCTCAACAGATCGTCGAGGGCCGAACGGAACAACGCTTGCGGACTGTCATCCAGGCGCAGGCGAATATCGGTCGCGTCTGCCGGCAGAGTCAGCGGTGTATCGCCGCTGCTCACATCGAGACTCTGGGATTGCGTCACCCGCCAGCCTTCACCGGTCGCGCTCAGGTGCACCGCCAATGCATCAGCGGTTTTGCCGTCCTGCACCAGCTCGGCGCTCCACTCGCCATTGGCCAGTTCAAATGCCGGCAACGGTATGAAGTTGATGCCGCTGTTCAGGGTCACAGGCAGGCGCTGTTCGTTGCCGGCGTAACGGGTCACCAGTTCGGCCTTGACCGGTTTCTCGGCCTGACTGAAGGCGAACACTCCGAGGTCCGGTTTGTCGCCGGTACGGAATCGACTCGGCCCGCTCCACTTCAGGTACAGCGGTTTTTCCGAGCGTACGAATTGCTTCTTCTGCCCGACCTGACCGTCATCGGCGATGGCCCTGGCGGTGATGCGCCAGCGGGTCAGGGAGTCGGGCATCTTGAAGGTGAAGCGGGTTTTGCCGTTGGCGTCGGTCAGCAATTCTGGCTGCCACGTCGCCGTGTCGACGTCCTCGCGACGCGGCCGTTCCAGCACCTTCACGCCGCGCTCACTGCGATTGGCTTTGCCCGGTGCACCGGGGCTGCCCGGCAAGGCGACGTCATAACTGATGAATGACAAACTGGCGCTGGTGCGCACGTTGTTGCGCCGCGGGTGATAGAAGAACTGGTCGATGCTCGGCGCCACTTCTGGTTGCAGCGCGTAGACCATTTCATCGACCACGCTGACCGTCAGGTGCGCCGGGATCGGCTTACCGGCAAATTGAGTCGTCAGGTCCACCGAGACGGTTTCGCCCGGCTGGTAGGTGTCTTTATCGGTGGCGATGACCACGTCGATCTGTGGCGTCACCACCTTGATGCCGGCGTTCTGGAAACTGTACTGGCCGCCCTTGGTGTACAGCACCGAGAAGGTCAGGTTCGGCGCGAAGCCGTCCTTCACCGGGATGCGCGCGCGGTATTGAGTATCGCTGAGCTTTTCCGTCTTCAGCCAGTCACCACCCCTGGACAGCAGCGCGGTCGCCTCGACCTTGTCCCGCTCCAGCGACAACAAGGCATCGTTGACCGGTTCCGGAAAAGTGATCAGCGCCAGCGCTTCATCGCCGGTGATGTACTCGGATTTGTCGAGGACGATTTCCACGGTACCGGGTACGGCTTTGACACCTTCCCCGGTGACCGAATGCCCGGTGGCGCCGACCACGCGACCGTGGTCATCCTTGAGCGTCAGGTTGTAGGTGCCCGGGCGGTCAAAGGCCAGGGTGAAACCTTTGTCGGTTGCCGCGAGTTTGCCTTCGCCGGTGCTCTGGTCTTCCAGACGTACCCAGCCGTAGCTGCCCGGCGTAACGGCCTGCGCCTGCTCGCCTTCGCGGGTGTAGCTGAACGCAACCTTGTCGCCCACCGCGCTGAAGCGTCGGGGCGCGCTCAAGCGGAAGTTCGCCGCGCCACGGTCGATGAGGATTTCCTTGGTGGTCTTGACCCGATACGCCGCGCCGTCGCTGGCGAACACGGTGAGCATGTAGCGACTCGGTTTGTCGGCGGCGGGCAGGTCGAGCGTTGCGTTGCCCTTGGCGTCGGTGGTCAGTTCGGTACTGGTCAGCTCCACCGGAAATTGCCCGAGGTACTGCAGCTCGTTGTCGACCATCGACAGCTGTTGGGCGCGCAGGCTCAGGCTCAATTTCGCATTGGCCACCGGTTTGCCGTCCGGGTACAGCAGCACCAGGTTGCCCTTGACCGGCTCGCCGGTGCGGTAATCCTGCTTGGCCAGATTGAGCGAAATCTCGAAGTGCGGCTTGATGTATTCCGCGACGCGGAAGGCGCTGCTGTAGGTCTGGTCCTTGTAGGTGAAACGCAGTTCATAACCACCGGCCACGGCATTGTCCGGCAACTGGAAGCGGCCCTGGGTGCCGGCCCTGGAATCGAGCTTCAGATCGAGGGATTGCAGCGCCGTGCCGGTGGCATCGAGCACGCTCACATTGACGTCGGCAGCGCTTGGCTGCACCGAGTCCCGCGCGTTCTTGAATTCACGTCCGACGATTTTCAGCGACACCCAATCCCCCGGCCGATACAGCGGCCGGTCGGTGAAGGCATAGAGTTTGGTGTCGTAGATTTCGCTGTCGTAGTAGAAATTCTCGGAGACGAACACCCCGCCCTCTTCGTCTTCGCCGATCACGAAGGAACGCTCGGGGCTGACGTGTTTCAAGCGCAGCAAGCCGTCGCTATCGGTGGCGCCGCTGCTCATCACACCCAGGCCGTCGGTCCACAGCACATTGACCTTCGGCACCGAGCTGCCTTCGTGTTTGCGCGCGGCCCACACCAGCAATTCGTCACCGGCAATCTTGCTCACCGCCACGGTGTTGGAGACGAACACCATGGTGGTCGCGCGGTACTTGCCGATCAGCGCTTCCACCAGATAAAGACCCGGTTTGAGAGTGCCCAGCGGGATGTACACATTGCCCGGCGCGACACTGACAAACTCGCTGGAAGATCCGGCCAGGTTCACCCCTGCCGGTGGCTGGATCGGCTTGGCCTGCCACAACGGATAACGAAACTGGCTGACCACCGGCAAACCCGGTATCAACGCAAATTGCGGCTGCGCATCGTAGGGCGTTGGCGCGGCCATCGCATTGCCCATCTTCAGTTCCGGCACTTCCTCGGTGACTTGTTTACGCGACTCGTAGGAAAACGCACGCTGCATCACCCGGCGGGATTTGCGATACCAGTTGTCCCACAGGTACGCGAGGGTGTTGGACAGACCTTCACCCTTGAACTGGCCATCGCTGACCACCCGATGCAGGTTCTTCTGGCGCTTGAGGAAGTCCAGCGGCTTGTCGATGCGATACACCCGAATGTCCGCGCCGCCATAGGGCTCCATGCGAAACCGGCGATAGTCGCGGCCCGGCGCTTCGAGGCGCACCATCGCCGGCTCATCGCTGGCGAAACTGCTGTCGGCCAGCAGGAAGAAGCTCTCGCCGGCCACCGGCGCATAGCCGCTGGCCGGGACCGAGTCATCGGCGTTAACCACCGAGAGTGGCAGCATCCACACCAACATCAGAGACAGAAAACGCAGCATGCGGGCACCGGTCATTGGGAGAGAAAATTCAGTCGATAGACGCCGATGAAGTTGGGGTTGGCTGCGTCGGGTATCCATCGGGTGTCCTTCCATGTCATGAGTTGCTGCAGGCTTGCCGAACGCATGCCGTTGTCGGTGGGTGTGGGGGTGCCGGTGTGATAGGCGATGTAGCGGCCCATCCAGATCATCAGGTGCTGGTCGTCGCCCTGATCGAAAAACATCAGGTCGCCGGGGCGTGCCTGTGACACATCGCGGCTGACCAGATGGCTGTTGAACTGGATCAATTTGATCGCGTTGACGTACGGCCCGACCTTGCCGCCGCCCTGCTGCCATTGCTGGGCGAGACCGCGCTGAGCATCGCTCAATTGCAGCTCCGGCGGCAGGTAACGGTTGGACAGGCCATTGCTGCGCAGCCATTTGTCGTCATGGACTTTCAGCGCTTCATTGGCGGCAAAGCGCACCAGCCCGGCGCAGTCTTGCTGATACCAACGGGGGCTCGGACCCTGACTCAGTTGCTCCTGGGCGATGCGCACGAACCAGGCGCGGAACACCTGGGATTGCTGCGGGTCGAGCGACGGCGTCTCGACAGCGCGGGCACCTGCGCTCAGCAACAACGCCAGCAGGCCGAGACTTCGGATCAATGCCATCACAGCGCTTTCCACTCCAGCGGCAGCCACTGCCAGTGACCGTCTGGCTCGCTGCCTTCGGGTAAGGTCAGGGCGTATTTGCCATAGCCACCGAGCGTGCGCAGTTTCGGAATCAGGAAGGTTTGCGCGGCGTTGTAGAACACCGGCTCCATGTCCTGGGGCAGGCTGTCGAGGGTTTCCTGCCGCATCAGTTGCGCCATGGAATCGGGGCCGAAATAGACTGGCATCAGCAAGTCCTTGGGCACCACGTCGGCCATCGGCGGGAAGCGTTTGTCGAGGGTGCCGAGGGCCTTGTCCACCAGCTTGTCGTCGAGGGAAAACAGCAACGTCGAACCATGGCGCGCCAGGCTGACTTTCATGAACGCCTTGCCGGTGATGGCATTAGGATCTTGAGCTTCCTTGGCCGCATAAGGCCCGAAACTGGAGCTGACCTGGCGTTGCCACTGATGGCTCTGGCCTTCCTGTTTTTCCACCACCGGGAAGGCACCGTCCTCGACATTGCTCTCGTGTGCACCGACCATCGAGCCGAACAGTTTGCCCAGATCCCCATCGAGTTTGCCGCCGTCGTCATCGTTGAGGCTGGCCACCAGCAAGGGCGTGTACAACCGCGAATCGGCATACCAACACAGCCCCGCCGCGCCGGCCATACTTTCGGTCAGTGCCTGGGCCACCTTCTCCTCGGCACCGAGTTTCACCAACAGCGGTTTCTGTTGATCGGCAGCCAGCGGCAACGCCACGCAAGCGCTGGCCCCCATAGGCATGGCTTGCCAGATCGGCTTGAAATCGAAATCCGGCTGGTTCTCCAGCTCGTCCATGGCCAGGAAGCTGTGCCAGCCCTTGTCGTCCATGTCGAAACGCAGGCCGGCAAAGTTCGGAATGAAACGCTGGTAACCCATGGCCAGCACGCTGGCATTCACCGACAGGCGTTGTTTCACCTGCGGCGTACGAGGCGGCAGGCCGAAGGCTTCGGGAAACAGTTTTTCGCCATTGAGCAGCGCGGCAACGGCCGTGGTCGATACGCTACCCGGTTCCTCCATTGCACCGTTTTGCGGATCGTAGAGTTTCGCCGGATTGGACAGCACCACCAGTTTGTCGCCATGGGACGCGAACAACAGCGCCTTGCTGGCGTTGTAATTGAGTTGATAGAGCGGCACGTCTTCGCTGCCGACCTTCACGTCAGCGACCTTGCTCAACTGCGAGTCGTCCAGCGCGACTTTGGCCAGCGGTTCCAGCACCTTGGCCAGGCCGCCGCGATCCATCACCAGCAGGAAATCCTTGAGCCGCCCGTCCGCTCCGCGCCACAACGCTACGTCAGCAGGCTGATCGAACAGTTGCTCGATCAGGGTGTCCTGCAACTTCAGGTCATGTTCGTAGATGATTCGCCGCAGACTGCCGATCAAACCGAGGCGATCAACGTGTGTTTCGTAGTAGAAGACGAAATCTTCGGTCAGGGTTTCCTTGAGGAAGGGCACCGCGAGCAGGTCTTTGGGCAATTGGCTCAAGGAGTGGGATTCCAGCAAACCATCCGGCCGGCCCATACCCAGTTTGTCACTGGCCAACGCAGGCGCCGGCGCCTTGGGTTTATGCATGAGCCACCCCAACCCACCGGCCACGCCAGCGACCAGGCATATGCCGATCAGCAGCGTCGGCCAATGCAGGGAAGATTTGGCCGCGGGTGCGTCAGCGGCCGGAGTAACAGTGCTATCACTCATGTTCACAAAACCCGATGTTCATCCGTGGAGCGGGATGCTTAATAGTTGAAAGTCTTGACCAGCAACAGGTCGCCGATTGCGCGCAGGGGCACGATGAACGTCTCGCGCTTTTCATCGACGGTGTTTTCGTTGAGCACCAGGTTGATCTGCGAGGTAATCACCTCGTTCTGGTTGCCGGTCTCCTCGAAGTTATAGCCGCCGCTGCCGAAGTTGCCCCAATAGTTCACGTAAACCAGATAGGTACCGTGCAGCGGCGCGGTCATGGTGAACATTTCCGGGCCCGGTCCATCGACGCCGTCCGGATCGAGGCCGCCGCCATTGGTCAGCGCCGAGTGCGCCCAGAAAGCGTGCTGGCCGTCGGGGGTAATGATGTGCAAATCGAGTTCGGCCTTCGGGTCGTCCCAGCCCAGCACCACACGAATCCGCGCCGGGGTGCGCAGGTTGTTGGCTTCATAGAATTGAACGCGCTTGAGCGACTGGCCTTCAACGCTACGCACTTCGACGCTGTTGGAACCGGCGCCGAACGCATAGGGCCGGGCGAAACGGCCCTGGTCGTCGGTGTACAGATTCAAGGGATTGCCGTTGACCGCCAGCGTGTGCGGCCCACGCTGAGTGCCGAGGGCCTTGAGTTGGCCTTCGATCATCGTGCGATTGCGCTGCACGCCCCGGTCGATGGGCGGCGTGGGATAGGCGACTTGCGGGTTTTCCGTACGATCCAGCAAACCGTTGTAGCGCCAGCCGCCCACCGGTTCCGACAACTCGGCATTCGGCGCAGCCAGAACCGGGGGCCCGATAGCCAACCCGAT
This sequence comes from Pseudomonas sp. GW456-E7, assembly GCF_059424105.1. Classification (NCBI taxonomy): domain Bacteria; kingdom Pseudomonadati; phylum Pseudomonadota; class Gammaproteobacteria; order Pseudomonadales; family Pseudomonadaceae; genus Pseudomonas; species Pseudomonas sp. GW456-E7. The sequence continues at coordinate 21,841 of NZ_JBWKZB010000058.1, forward strand.
CAGCAGCAAAAGAAATGAGCGCATGCGACGCCTCCTGCCATGCATGACGAAACCTTGCGCCTGATCCTGGGCGCGTTACAGATAGGAATACTGCGTTTCGTCTGAAAGACCCGTGACTGCCAGGTCGTATAGGGCTCGAAGGTTAGCCATTCGGGTGTTTTTTAACAATCGGATGGCTCCGAAATTGCGGTGGGAATCACGATAACGGGTGGACGGTGAGCCGATTACGCGCCATATTCGGCTCATTATATGAGCCGAATAACCGATCCAATCGGCTCACCCCCACTTAGAGCGGCTCAATACCAGGCCGTCGCCAAAGTATCCAAAGCGACCGCAACCCGTCATCTGGCCGAACTGCTGGATAAGGGCTGTCTGCAACGCCTGCCCGGTGGCGGGCGCAGCACCCGCTACCGAATCCACTATCCTGATAACCCGGTACTGTAGGAGCTGCCGGAGGCTGCGATCTTTTGATCCTGCTTCCAAAAAACAAAGTCAAAAGATCGCAGCCTTCGGCAGCTCCTACAAGGGCGTGCGTCGTCTGTGAGTTTGCCCATAAACCCCCTATCTGCTAGTGTCGCGCCGGTTTAACGTCAACCGGAAATCGCCGCCATGGCCCGCAAAAAAGCTGCACTGGATTTCGAACAGTCCCTCGCCGACCTGCAAACGCTGGTGGAGCGTCTGGAGAATGGCGAATTGTCGCTGGAGGACTCGCTGGCCGCTTTCGAGCAAGGCATCGGTCTGACCCGCGATTGCCAGGCGGCGCTGGCCCAGGCCGAGCAAAAGGTTCAGGTACTGCTCGAGCGTGATGGCGAGTTGGCCGAGGAACCCTTCGACGCGGATCAGCCAGAATGATTGCAGCGTACTCGGCCACCAGCCAGGCCCGCGTCAATGCGGCTCTGGAAACCCTGTTCACGGCACCAGGCCCCGAGTTGGCGCGGCTGTACGAAGCCATGCGCTACAGCGTGATGAATGGCGGCAAACGCGTGCGTCCCCTGCTGGCCTACGCCGCCTGTGAAGCATTGGGCGGCAAGCCTGAACAAGCCAACGGTGCCGCCTGTGCGGTGGAGCTGATCCACGCCTATTCACTGGTGCATGACGATTTGCCGGCGATGGATGATGACGATCTGCGCCGCGGCCAGCCCACCACCCACAAGAAATTCGATGAAGCCTGCGCGATCCTCGCCGGCGACGGCTTGCAGAGCCTGGCCTTCAGCGCCCTGCTAGACCCGCGCCTGAGCACGTCAGAGGCCGACATCCGCCTGCAAATGGTCAGCGCCTTGGCACTGGCGGCGGGCCCGGCGGGCATGGTCGGCGGTCAGGCCATCGACCTCGGTTCGGTCGGCCTGAAGCTTGACCAGAAAGCCCTGGAGTACATGCACCGGCACAAGACCGGCGCGCTGATCGAAGTCAGCGTCAAACTCGGTGCCCTGGCCAGCGGCCGTGCCGAGAAAGACGAACTCAAGTCCCTGCAGACTTATGCACAGGCCATCGGCCTGGCATTCCAGGTCCAGGACGACATTCTCGACGTCGAAAGCGATACCGCCACCCTCGGCAAACGCCAGGGCGCAGACATTGCCCGGGACAAGCCGACCTACCCGGCCCTGCTCGGCCTCGACGCCGCCAAGGCCTATGCCCTTGAGCTGCGCGACCAGGCCCTGCACGCCCTGCGACCGTTTGACGCGGCGGCCGAGCCGTTGCGGGATCTGGCCCGGTATATCGTCGATCGCCGCAGTTGAAGGCGAATCCGCCAAAAAAGACCAACGCGTGGGCAGGGGACGATGCATCAGGTAAACTGCCGCATCTTTTATACCTATAACGATTCGCCTGATGCCCACGACGTTTCATGAGATTCCCCGCAAGCGCCCGACCACGCCCCTGCTCGACCGCGCGAACACGCCGGACGGCCTGCGCCGGTTAGGCGAAGCCGAGCTGGAAACCCTGGCCGATGAGTTGCGCCTGGAATTGCTCTACACGGTCGGCCAGACCGGTGGGCATTTCGGTGCAGGCCTGGGCGTGATCGAGCTGACCATCGCGCTGCATTACGTCTTCGACACCCCGGACGACCGGCTGGTGTGGGACGTGGGTCATCAGGCGTATCCACACAAGATCCTCACCGGTCGTCGCGAGCGCATGGGCACCCTGCGCCAGAAGGACGGCGTCGCGGCCTTCCCGCGCCGCTCCGAGAGCGAGTACGACACCTTTGGCGTCGGCCACTCCAGCACCTCGATCAGTGCCGCGCTGGGCATGGCGATTGCCGCCCGCCTGCAGAACAGCGAACGCAAGGCGATCGCGGTGATCGGCGACGGCGCGTTGACCGCGGGCATGGCGTTCGAGGCGCTGAACCATGCGCCGGAAGTGGACGCCAACATGCTGGTGATTCTCAACGACAACGACATGTCGATCTCGCGCAACGTCGGTGGCTTGTCGAACTATCTGGCGAAGATCCTTTCCAGCCGCACCTACGCGAGCATGCGCGAAGGCAGCAAGAAAGTGCTGTCGCGCCTGCCCGGCGCCTGGGAAATCGCCCGTCGCACCGAAGAATACGCCAAAGGCATGCTGGTTCCCGGCACGTTGTTCGAAGAGCTGGGCTGGAACTACATCGGCCCGATCGATGGCCACGACCTGCCGACCCTGATCGCCACCCTGCGTAACATGCGCGACCTGAAGGGCCCGCAGTTTCTGCACGTCGTCACCAAGAAAGGCAAAGGCTTCGCCCCGGCGGAAGTCGACCCGATCGGTTACCACGCCATCACCAAACTCGAGCCTCTGGACGCCCCGGCCGCCGCGCCGAAAAAGGCCAGCGGGCCGAAATATTCCGGTGTGTTCGGCGAATGGTTGTGCGACATGGCGGCGGCCGATCCGCGCCTGGTCGGGATTACCCCGGCGATGAAGGAAGGCTCGGACCTGGTCGCGTTCAGCGAACGCTTCCCGCTGCGCTACTTCGACGTGGCCATTGCCGAGCAGCACGCCGTCACTCTCGCGGCCGGCATGGCCTGTGAAGGCGCCAAGCCCGTGGTCGCCATCTATTCGACTTTCCTGCAACGCGGCTACGACCAGCTTGTCCACGATGTGGCGGTGCAGAACCTCGACGTCCTGTTCGCCATCGACCGTGCGGGTCTGGTGGGCGAAGACGGTCCGACCCACGCCGGCAGCTTCGATTTGTCGTTCCTGCGCTGCATCCCCGGCATGCTGGTGATGACCCCGAGCGATGAAAACGAGCTGCGCAAGATGCTCACCACCGGTCACCTGTACGAAGGCCCGGCGGCTGTGCGTTATCCACGCGGTAACGGCCCGAACGCGACCATCGAGAAAGACCTCGAGCCGATCGAGATCGGCAAAGGCGTCGTCCGCCGCCAGGGCAGTAAAGTCGCCCTGCTGGTGTTCGGCGTGCAACTGGCCGAAGCCCTGAAGGTCGCCGAGACGCTGGATGCGACCGTGGTCGACATGCGTTTCGTCAAACCGCTGGATGAAGCGCTGGTGCGCGAAATCGCCGGCAGTCACGAGCTGCTGGTCACTGTCGAAGAAAACGCGGTCATGGGCGGCGCCGGTGGCGCGGTCAGCGAATTCCTCGCCCGGGAAAACATCCTCAAGTCGATGCTGCACCTGGGCTTGCCGGACATCTACGTCGAGCACGCCAAGCCTGCACAAATGCTGGCCGAGTGCGGACTGGATGAAGCCGGGATCGAGGCTTCGATCCGCGAGCGCCTGCAACTGCTCGACCTGTAAACATCTCTCTGTGTAGGAGCTGCCGAAGGCTGCGATCTTTTGATCTTGCCCTTCGGCGGCTCCAGGCATGAAAAATCAAGATCAAAGATCGCAGCCTTCGGCAGCTCCTACAGGGGCATGTGTTGTCTGTGAAAGCCCGGATTCCGATGAAACTCTCTCCCCTCGCCCTGACGCTGACCCTGCTGCCGGCTGGTCAACTGCTGGCCGACACCTTCGAACGCGATCAAGCGCTGAAGCTGCCCGACGTTCTGATCAGCGCCAACCGCCAGGTCGAAGCGCGCAACGACAGCAGCGCCGCCAACACTGTGTTCACCCGCGACGACATCGATCGCCTGCAACCCGATAGCATCACTGACCTGCTGCGCCGTGTACCGGGCGTGCAAGTCTCGCAGGCCGGCGGGCGCGGCAGTGTGCCGGGGGTCTACATTCGCGGCACGCAATCAGCCCAGAGCCTGGTGCTGGTGGACGGTCAGCGCATCGGCAGCTCGACCTCCGGCGACAGCAACCTGCAACACATCAACATCGAACAGGTCGAGCGCCTGGAAGTGCTGCGCGGTTCCCGTTCGGTGATTTATGGCAGCGATGCGATTGGCGGGGTGGTCCAGATCTTCACCCGCCGGGGCGGCGAGCAGGGCCTGCAACCGCGCCTGCACACGGCGTTTGGCAGCAACCAGACCTGGGAGCGCAGCCTTGGCCTGTCCGGTGGCGATGAGCGCACCCGCTTCAACCTCGGTGCCAGCCTCGACGAAAGCGCCGGGATCAATCGCACCCACGAGTCTTACCCCAGCGACGGCGACCATGATGAGTACCGAAACCAGTCGTTCAGCCTGAGCGTTAGCCACGCACTCAGCGATGACATCGAGATCGGCGCCAACGCGCTGGATAATCGCGGCAAAAGCGAATTCGACAACCCGTTCGGGCGCTTCGACATGAATACGTTCGAATCGGTCCAACAGCAGCCCGACAACGAATTCGATGTGAGTAGTGTCAGCAGTTACATCGACGCGCGCATCAATGATCTGTGGAAAACCCGTGTCGAACTCGGCCACAGCGAAAACCGCGAGAAGACTCTCGACAAACTCAGTGACGATCGCAGCGTGTTCAACACCTACCGGGATTCGGTGAACTGGCAGAACGACCTGGCGCTCGACGAGCGCAACAGTCTGCTGCTCGGAGGTGACTGGTATGAAGACCGGATCAACAGCAGCACCGCGTTCGATGAAGACAGTCGCTGGAACCGTGCGGCGTACATCCAGCATCGCTATCGGGCTGACCGTTTCTCCACGGAGCTGGGTTTGCGTCACGACGACAACCAGCAATTTGGCAGCCAGAACACTTGGAGCGGTACCTTCACCCTGCCGCTGAACCCGGACAACGAAGTGCTGTTCACCTACAGCGAAGGCTTCCGCGCACCGACGTTCAACGATCTGTACTACCCCGACTTCAGCAACCCGGACCTCAAGCCTGAAACCTCGAAAAGCTATGAGCTGCAATGGCGCAGCCAATTGACCGAGAGCAGTCGTCTGGAAACGTCGCTGTATCGCACCGACCTTGAAGACGCGATCATCTTCGGCAGCAACTCACGCCCCGAGAACGTCGCCTCGGCGCGGATCAACGGCTTCGAAGCAACGCTGAAGCAGGAATTGTTCGACTGGCAAAGCAATCTCGGCGTGGCGATCATCGACCCGCGCGACCGTGACACGGGCCACACCCTGGCCCGCCGTGCGCGCCGCACTTTGAGCTGGGATCTGGACCGACAGTTCGACCGCCTGGGCCTCGGCGCCAGTTGGCAAGCGGTCAGCAGCAGCTATGACGACCTGAACAATCAACAGCCCCTCGGCGGCTATGCCTTGCTGGGGCTGCGCAGCAGTTGGGAGCTCAATCGTGAAGTCCGGCTGGAGCTGAAGGTCGACAACCTGCTGGACAAGGGTTACAGCCGGGCGTTGTACAGCTACCAGGGCAGCCAGTACGGGTATCGCGAGGAAGGTCGGGCGTGGATGTTTGGCGTGACCTGGACCCCCGACATCCGCTGAGATCACCTGTAGGAGCTGCCGAAGGCTGCGATCTTTTGATTTTTCTTTTTAAAGACAAGATCAAAAGATCGCAGCCTTCGGCAGCTCCTACAAAGGCGTGGCCAGAGTGTCAGTGACAGTACATTTCAGCGGTCGGGTGCGATCAATTGGCACAGCTTGGCAGTCGCCTCGATCATCTGCCCACTCGGTCGCTCCAGGCCCTTGTCCGTCACCAGGCGCAACTGTCCTTGCGCAACGGCCGCCACCTGCGGCCAGGCTTTCCACGCGTCGAGCTGCGCCTGATCGCTGGCCAGAATCACCTCGGGATTACGCTGCAACACGGCTTCCACGCTGACTTGCGGTGCCGGCAGTTTCAGGTCGGCGAACACGTTTTGGGCGCCGCAGACCGCCAGCGCATCGCTGATGATCTGCTCGCCGCCGACGGTGTACAACGGCCGATCCCATATCTGATAGAACACCCGCAACGGCTGATCCCGTCGATAGCGTTGACGCAGTGCATCCAACCGCTGGCGCATGTCGCTGGCCAATGAAACGCCGCGGTCAGGCCGATCGAGCCGAGCGGCAATGGCCTCGATTTGCGCGGCGAGCTGCTCCAGGCTGTGGGGTTCGGCGACGTAGGTGGGAATGTTCAGGCGCTTGAGCTGGTCCCGCTGGGCCGGACCGACGCTACCGGGCCATAGCAGCAACAGATCGGGCTGCAGGCTGAGCAGCCGCTCCATGTCCAACTGGCCATAGCGGCCAACGGAGGGCAGGTTCTTGAGTTCCACCGGTCGCTCACCGGCATCCAGCACACCGACCAGGAGGTCGGCAGAACCCAGTTCAACGACGATTTCAGACAGCGACGGTGCAAGGCTGACGACCCGCTCGACCGCGATGGCCGAGCCGCTGGCGGCCAGCAGCAAAACCGCCAGCCAGAGCGCGCGCATCAACCGAGCTGACGCGGAATACGGTAGAGGTAGAACAGCACGGCGGTCGACAGCGCCAGCAACATCAGCGGCACCGCTTCGAGCCCGACGAACACCGCCAGGGCACCGATCCACGCTGGCAGGCCGGCGGCAAGGAACGCTGTACGGCGCTTCGCCGCCAGGTTGATCCACGCGCCAGGTTCTTCAGGGGTATCGAGGGCTTTCTGGGTGGCGATCAGCGCGTGTTTGTAGGCACCGAAAAACTTCAGGCTGACAAACATCGAGGCGACACCGGCGATGAACAACGGCATCGCCAGCACCGGCAGAATGGCTTCGCTCTGGCCGAACACCGCGTTGATCACAAACAGCGGCAACAGGGCCAGTGCCAGGTATTGCCACCAGTTGACGGACAGTCGCCGCCGAACCTGACCCCGGGTCACGCCCGGTCTACCTCGCCCTGATGTTCATTGCCCATCATGTGGTCGAGCTTGCTGGCCTTGGTCGCCAGGTAGAGTCGGTTATGCGGGTTGTGGCCAGTGTGCAACGGTACGCGCTCGGCCACCGCGATCCCCATGTCGGTCAAGGCCTTGACCTTGCGCGGGTTGTTGGTCATCAGGCGCAATGACTTCACGCCCAGGTGCTCGAGCATCGGCAGGCACATGGCGTAGTCACGCTGGTCGGCGGCAAAGCCCAGACGCTCGTTGGCTTCGACGGTATCGGCGCCACCATCCTGCAGCTCATAGGCGCGGATCTTGTTCAGCAGGCCAATGCCACGACCTTCCTGGCGCAAGTACAGCAACACGCCACGACCTTCACGGGCGATGGCTTGCAAAGCGGCCTCCAGTTGCGAGCCGCAGTCGCAACGCTGGCTGAACAGGGCATCGCCAGTCAGGCATTCGGAGTGCAACCGGCCGAGTACCGGGGCACCGTCGTCGAACTCACCCAGGCTCAGCACAACGTGCTCGCGGCCAGTGCCCTCATCGAGAAAGCCGTGCATGGTGAATTGCGCAAAAGGCGTTGGCAGCTTGGAAGCGGCGACAAAAACGACAGGCACCGGTGTGCTCCTGATCTAAAAGTTCTGAAGATTCGCAGAGCCGGCATTGTAACAGCAGGTTCCGAGCGACGCTTAGGCTGAATTATCGGCGATAACTATCAAAAAGTTTGATATGCGGGCCGATCAATCTCTGTAGGAGCTGCCGAAGGCTGCGATCTTTTGATTTTGACTTTTGAAGATCAAAAGATCGCAGCCTTCGGCAGCTCCTGCATTGGCCCCGTTCAATTGTCTTCGAATGGGTATGGCTGTTTCCAGCGCTCGAAGATAGGTTTCAGCTCACCGCTTTTGACCAGCTTCTCCATGCGCTGATCGAACAGCGCCATCAGGCTACGCGCCTTTGCGGTCTTGGCAAAGCACAGGTACAGCGGCAACTCGGCGATATGGGTACTGCGCAACTGGGAGGGGTCTTTGGCACGATTGCGCACGTAATCGACTTCGGTCTGCGCGTCGATGTAATAGTCGGCACGGTTGTGGGTCAGCATCGACACAATGCCATCGCGCCGCTGCACTTCAGCAAAGTGCTGCACGTTGGGCAGGTAATCCTGGTAATCGTAACCACGGACCCAAGCCAGTCGATAATTGCCCAGGGTTTCGGGGGTTGGCACCGGACTGCTTGCCAGGCCCAGGGCGTAGATGTGATCGGTGTCGAAGCTCCAATGGGGATAGAGCACAGCCTCGGACTCATCACGATAGGAACCGACGCAGGCATCGACTTCACCCCGCTCGGCCAGGCCCAGCGAACGCAAGTAGGGCTCGGTGCGGATGTCCACCTTGACACCTGCCGGCTCGAACACTTGTCGCAGCACGTCCCAGCCCAGGCCATGACCGTCAGCGGCGGTATAGTCCTCCCAGTCTTCGCTGGCCAGATGAATCACCGACGGCGGCGTAGCACCCCCTCCTCCCGCTTGGGCGAAAGAGCAAAACATCGCGAGCACCACCATCAATCCACGTAGAACCATCCCTGCTCCCCCGATTAACGCCTGGTCACCCTTGATCAGGCGAAAAACCACACCAGTCCCTGCATCGCCAACCAGGCGAACACCCCGGCCAGCACATCATCGAGCATGATACCAACGCCGCCATGCACGTGCCGGTCGATCCAGCGAATCGGCCATGGCTTGAGGATATCGAAGAAGCGGAACATCAAGAAGCCTGCCAGCAACCACTGCCATCCTTCCGGCACCAGCCACAGGGTGATCCACATCCCGACCATTTCGTCCCAGACGATGCCTTCATGGTCATGTACCCGCAGATCGTCGGCCACTTTGCCGCACAGCCAGAAGCCGAACAGCATGGTGATGCCGAGCATCAGCCAGTAACCCCAGTCGGGCAACATCTGCCACAACGGAATAAAGGGAAGGGCAACCAACGATCCCCAAGTGCCGGGCGCCTTCGGCAAGGTGCCCGAGCCGAAGCCGAACGCCAGGAAATGCCATGGATTACGCCAGACCGACGGCGGTACGAATTCCGCCGGGACCTGTTTGGGATGATCTGTCACGGTGACTCCCGAAAATGTTGATAACCCCGGGTTTGCGGGGTGATGTCTTGGCCATCCGCGTCCAGCAGCGTCACGCCCTGCCCCGTCACCACCCGTCCAATCACATGGATCGGCCAGCCGTCGGCCAGCAATAGCGGCAACTCGACGGACGGTAGGGTGAACGCCAGCACGTAATCGTCGCCACCGCTCAGGGCCGCTACCTGGGCGTCCGATCGGCCGAGAAAGTCGACCAGGCTCTGCGACAGCGGTAAACGCTCCCGCTCGACTTCGATACCGACCTTCGAGGCCAGCGCGATATGCCCGCAATCAGCGAGCAGGCCGTCGGAGATGTCCATCGCCGAAGTGGCCTTGCCCCGCAGCGCCTGCCCCAGGCCAAGCTGCGGTTGCGGCGACCAGTAGTGAGCCAGCAACGGCTCGGCAACGCTCGCGTCGGCCGTGCGTTGGCCGAGCACCAATGGCAAGGCACCGGCGGCATTGCCCAGGTCGCCGCCGACACACAACAAATCGCCCGGCTGCGCACCGCTGCGGGTCAGCGCCTGGCCACTCGGCACCCGCCCGAACACGGTCATGGTCAGGCTGAGCGGCCCGCGGGTGGTATCGCCGCCGACCAGTGCCACGCCGCAGCTTTGCGCCATCTGGTTCAAACCACGGGCATAGGCTTGCAGCCAATCGGCAGTCACCGTCGGCAAGGTCAGGGCAAGGGTAAAGGCAACCGGGGTGGCGCCCATGGCGGCCAGGTCGCTGACGGCCACGGCCAGCGAGCGCTGACCGAGCAGAAAGGGATCGCAGGGATCGGCGAAATGCACGCCGGCCACCAGCGTATCGGTAGAAATCGCCAACTGCTCCCCGGGAGGAACAGCCAGCAAGGCGCAGTCATCGCCGATCCCGAGGGCAACGCCTTCGCCGCCCTGCGCACAAGGCGCGGCGGCGAAGAAATTGCGGATCAGCTCAAACTCGCCCATGGCTTCGTGTCGACATTCCAAGCGCCAATCAGCGCTTGAACGCCTTCACTTCAGCTTCACGCAGACGCGGGGCCAGCTTGTCGAGCACACCGTTGACGAACTTGTGGCCGTCGGTGGAACCGAAGACCTTGGCCAGTTCGATACCTTCGTTGATCACAACGCGGTACGGCACGTCGACGCGCTTGAGCAGTTCCCAGGTGGACAGGCGCAGAACCGCCAGTTCAACCGGGTCCAACTCTTCGATGGTCAGATCGAGGCAAGGCTTGAGTGCGGTGTCGATTTCGGTCTTGAACTGCGGAACCCCGTGCAGGATTTCACGGAAGTACGCGCCGTCGACATCGCTGAAATCGTTATCGACCCGGAACTGCGCTTCGATCTCGTTCAGCGACTGCTTGGCCATGTGCCATTGGTACAGCGCCTGAGTCGCGAGCTGACGGGCTTCGCGGCGCTTGGCGCTTTTCGATGGCTTGCCGGCATCCGCAGGCTTTGGATCGCGCGGGTTGAAACGATCGCTATCGTCGCTAATCACTTGGCCTCCAACTGCGCCAGCAGGCTGACCATTTCCAGAGCGGACAGGGCAGCTTCAGCACCTTTGTTGCCGGCCTTGGTGCCGGAACGCTCGATGGCTTGCTCGATGGAGTCAACGGTCAGCACGCCGAATGCAACCGGTACGCCGAACTCCATGGACACCTGGGCCAGGCCCTTGGTGCATTCGCCAGCCACGTATTCGAAATGCGGAGTGCCGCCACGAATGACTGCGCCCAGGGCGATGATTGCCGCGAACTCGCCCTTTTGAGCGACTTTCTGTGCAACCAGCGGAATTTCGAAGGCGCCAGGTGCGCGGATGATGGTGATGTCGCTTTCGCTCACGCCGTGGCGAACCAGGGCATCAACGGCACCGCTGACCAGGCTTTCAACGACGAAGCTGTTGAAACGGCCCACTACCAGAGCGTAGCGGCCTTTAGGGGCGATGAAGGTACCTTCGATGGTCTTCAGGGTCATTCGTTAGATCTCTTAAAGAGCCGGGACGCGTCTCGTACGCGTCCCTCAGTGATATTTGAACCGCGAATTCAAGGCCGGGAACAACCGGTCATTATTCGGAGGGCACGTATTCTACAACTTCCAGATCGAAACCGGATATCGCATTAAATTTCATTGGTGCCGACATCAGGCGCATTTTGCGTACGCCCAGGTCACGCAGGATCTGCGAACCGGCACCGACAGTGCTGTAGGTGGTCGGTTTTTTCACCGCGGCGTGATCGGCGGTTTCGCGGATATGCGCCAGCAACACGTCGCCATCGAGCGGGTGACCGAGCAACAGCACTACGCCGCTGCCGGCCTCGGCAACCGCTGACATGGCGGCGCGCAGGCTCCAGCGGCCCGGTTGCTTGACCATCAGCAGGTCGCGCAGCGGGTCCATGTTGTGCACCCGGACCAGGGTCGGTTCTTCGGCACACACGTTGCCCAGGGTCAGCGCCATGTGCACGTCGCCTTCCACCGAATCACGATAGGTCACCAGGTTGAATTGGCCCAGTTCGCTGTCCAGCGGCTGCTCGGCAATCCGCTGAACGGTACGTTCGTGGATCATCCGGTAGTGAATCAGGTCGGCGATGGTGCCGATCTTGATGTCGTGTTCGGCAGCAAAAGCTTCCAGCTCGGCGCGACGGGACATGGTGCCGTCGTCGTTCATCACTTCGCAGATCACACCGCTCGGCTCGAAACCGGCCATGCGCGCCAGGTCGCAGGCCGCTTCGGTGTGGCCGGCACGGGCCAGGGTGCCGCCGGCCTGGGCCATCAGCGGGAAGATGTGGCCCGGGCTGACGATGTCTTCAGCCTTGGCATCACGGGCGGCAGCCGCTTGTACAGTACGCGCGCGGTCGGCAGCGGAGATGCCGGTGGTCACGCCGGTGGCGGCTTCGATGGAGACAGTGAACTTGGTGCCGAAACCGGAACCGTTGCGCGGTGCCATCAACGGCAGCTTGAGCAGTTCGCAGCGCTCGCGGCTCATCGGCATGCAGATCAGGCCACGGGCGTGCTTGGCCATGAAGTTGATGTGCTCGGGCTTGCAGCACTCGGCGGCCATGATCAGGTCGCCTTCGTTCTCGCGGTCTTCGTCATCCATGAGGATGACCATCTTGCCTTGGCGGATGTCTTCAACCAGTTCTTCGATGCTATTGAGCGCCACAAGGCACCCCCTTGGGTCAGGATTTGAGGTAGCCGTTGGCGGCCAGAAAGCTTTCGGTAATAGTGCTGCCGGCAGTCGGCTCTGCGGCCTTGTCGCCCAAAAGCAGACGCTCCAGGTAACGGGCCAGCAAGTCCACTTCCAGGTTCACCCGGCGACCCGGCTGATACGATGCCATGATGGTTTCGCTCAGGGTGTGCGGAATGATGGTCAGCAGGAACTCGGCGCCATCGACTGCGTTCACGGTCAGGCTGGTGCCGTCGACGGTGATCGAGCCTTTATGGGCAATGTACTTGGCCAGGTCCTTGGGCGCGCGAATGCGGAATTCCACGGCGCGCGCGTTTTCGGTACGGGCAACCACTTCACCCACGCCATCGACGTGACCGCTGACCAGATGCCCGCCAAGGCGAGTGGTCGGGGTCAGGGCTTTTTCCAGATTGACCGGGCTGCCGCTTTTCAGGTCGTTCATGGCGGTGCAGTCGAGGGTTTCGCGACTGACATCCGCCGCAAAACCATTGCCCGGTAATTCAACGGCCGTCAGGCACACGCCGTTGACCGCGATGCTGTCGCCCAGTTTGACGTCGCTCAGGTCGAGCTTGCCGGTTTCGACGTGTACCCGCACATCACCGCCCTTTGGGGTCAATGCACGAATACTGCCGATGGATTCGATGATGCCGGTAAACATGAGGTTCTCCTCGAGAACAAAGCCAGCGCTATAGCGATGGCCGGAAATTATACGCTCGCTGCTGGCACGGGGATGGCGATGACTCGCCAGTCATCGCCAACTGCACGAATTTCGGTGATTTTGAGTTCCGGCGCATCCTTCATTTGCGCGAGCGGCCAGTCCAGCAGCGGCCGCGCCGAAGAACCCATGAACTTGCCAGCGATGAATATCTGGAATTCGTCCACCAGCCCGAGCTGAGCGAAAGCACCCGCCAGCCGTGGACCGGCCTCGACCAACACCTCGTTGACGCCACGGTTGGCGAGTTCGACCAGCAGCTGACGCAAGTCGACCTGGCCATCGTAGCCGGGCACGATCAGGCATTCCGGGCCATTGGCGTACTGCTCTTCCACCGCCACACAGGTGGCGACCAGCGCCGGGCCGGCCTTGAAGAACGGCGCATCCAGCGGTACGCGCAGGCGGCCATCGACCAGCACACGCAACGGCGGCCGGCTCATGGCCAGTGCTGTTTGTTCGGCGTCCAGTCCGAGCTCATCGGCACGCACGGTCAAGCGTGCGTTATCCGCCAGCACCGTGTCGGCGCCGGTCAGCACCACGCTGGCCTGGGCGCGCAGGCGTTGCACCGCCGAGCGTGCTGCCGGACCGGTAATCCACTGGCTTTCGCCGCTTTCCATCGCCGTGCGACCGTCGAGGCTCATGGCCAGCTTGACCCGCACGAACGGCAAGCCGTGCTCCATGCGCTTGAGGAAGCCTTGGTTGAGCTTTCGCGCTTCGCCCTCCAGCACACCACTCTCGGTGGCGATACCGGCCTGAGCCAGGCGTTGCAAACCGCGACCGGCGACTTCCGGATTCGGGTCCTGCATCGCCGCGACCACGCGGACCACACCGGCATTCACCAGCGCATCGGCACAGGGCGGCGTGCGGCCGTGGTGACTGCAAGGTTCAAGCGTCACATAAGCGGTAGCGCCACGCGCCTGCTCACCGGCCGCGCGCAAGGCGTGGACCTCGGCGTGAGGCTCGCCGGCGCGCTCGTGCCAGCCTTCGCCGACAATCTGCCCATGCTGCACGATCACGCAACCTACACGCGGGTTGGGGTGCGTTGTGTAATGCCCCTTGCGCGCCAGTTCCAGAGCACGGGCCATGAAATGGGCGTCGAGGATGGCAAGTTCTGCGGGCGTGGTCATTCTTTCACCGGTTCACGGGCCAGGCGATCGATCTCTTCGCGGAACTCGTTGAGGTCCTGGAAGCGGCGATACACCGAGGCAAAGCGGATGTAGGCGACTTCGTCGAGCTTCTGCAGCTCGGCCATCACCAGTTCGCCGACCACGAGGGATTTGACCTCGCGCTCGCCGGTGGCACGCAGTTTGTGTTTGATGTGCACCAGCGACGATTCGAGGCGCTCGACGCTCACCGGGCGCTTCTCCAGCGCGCGCTGCATGCCGGCGCGGAGTTTTTCTTCGTCGAACGGCTGGCGGCTGCCGTCGGTTTTGATCAGGCGCGGCAACACCAGTTCAGCCGTCTCGAACGTCGTGAAACGCTCGCCGCAGGCCAGGCATTCACGCCGGCGGCGCACCTGTTCGCCCTCGGCGACCAGACGCGAGTCGATGACCTTGGTGTCGTTGGCACCGCAGAAGGGACAGTGCATGGTGGCAGGCAACAAAAAAAGGGAGGGCCATGGTAGCGCATCCCGGTGGCAAGACAAGCCATAGGGTTTGCGGTATACAGACGGGATGATCACTTGATCCATGGAATTCAGGTTTATGGAGCCACCAATGTCGTTACGTCCGCTCATTTTGCTCAGTGTTTTCAGCCTGCTGGTGGCTTGCAGCAGCGATGCACCCAAGCCCCAGCCGCCAACACCTGGCCCGGCGCCGCAGCAAGCGCAGAAGAAAGCCCGGGAGGCCGCCGACCTCGGCCCCCTGCCTGCCTATCAGCGTGAGCTGAGCGGCACCCTGCAAGGTGTGCCGGCCGGTGCTGAAGTCGAGCTGGCATTGCTGGTAATCGACGAAAAAGACCGCCCGCAACAATTGCTCGCCAGTTCCAGCCTGATCGGCAACAACCAGGTATTGCCGTTTCACCTGCGCTTCAATCCGGAGTCCTTCCCGACAGGCGCCCGTGTGGAACTGCGAGGCCGCGCCAGCCAGTCCGGCCAGTTGATCCTGCACTTGCCATCGCAACTGATTACCCAGCCGACCACCCAGGCCCTGGGCCAATTGCAATTCGTCAAAGCCCCATGAGTGCACCGCTCGAGCTGCAACGGGCCTTGGTTGAACTGCTAGGTGATGCACAACTGGTGGCCTGCCCGTTGCCGGAAACCGATTTGAAGCTGTGGCTGATCGACGGCGACAACATGGACCGCGCCTTCAGCCCCGAAGAAACCCGGCGCATCCTGCATGAGCCGCCGTACTGGAGTTTCTGCTGGGCCAGCGGCCTGGCCGTGGCCCGTTATCTGGCGGAAAACCCGCACTGGGTCGAAGGCAAGCGGGTCCTGGATTTTGGTGCGGGCTCCGGGGTGGCGGGGATTGCCGCCGCCAGGGCCGGCGCACTGGAAGTGCTGGCCTGCGACCTCGATCCACTGGCGATTGCCGCGTGTCGGGCGAATGCCGAGCTCAATGACGTGCAGCTCAACTACTCGACTGATTTTTTCGCCGAGGCTGATCGCTTCGATCTGATCCTGGTGGCGGATGTGCTGTACGACCGGGCGAACCTGCCGCTGCTCGACCAGTTCCTCAGTCGCGGCCGAGAGGCGCTGGTGGCGGATTCCCGGGTACGGGATTTTCGCCATCCGTTGTACCGGCGCATAGAGATGCTCGAAGCCATGACGCTGCCGGATCTGGCCGAACCCCACGAGTTTCGGCATGTGAGCCTCTACCATGCGCAGCGCTAGTTAAAAGCTTCGCGGGCAAGCCCGCTCCCACAATGGTTGGTGTGAACCACACATCTTGTGGCGACTTCAATCCCTGTGGGAGCGGGCTTGCCCGCGAAGGCGCCCTGTCAGGCAACACACCTCTCACGGTCAACCGCTTCCGGCCGCCCCCCACCAAGCCGTATAGTTGCCCCATTCACGCTTCCAAGAGATTGCCCATGAGTCAGGAAACGCCGTATATCTTCGACGCCACGACTGCCGATTTCGACCAGTCGGTGATCGAGAACTCTTTCCACAAGCCGGTGCTGGTGGATTTCTGGGCCGAATGGTGCGCGCCCTGCAAAGTACTGATGCCGATGTTGCAGAGCATTGCCGAGAGCTATCAGGGTGAATTGCTGCTGGCCAAGGTCAACTGCGACCTCGAGCAAGACATCGTCGCCCGCTTCGGCATTCGCAGCCTGCCGACCGTGGTGCTGTTCAAGGACGGCCAGCCTGTCGACGGTTTTGCCGGTGCCCAGCCGGAGTCCGCCGTGCGCGCCCTGCTCGAACCCCATGTGCAGATGCCGCCACCGGCCGCCGCCGATCCGTTCGAGCAGGCCCAGGCGCTGTTCGACGACAGCCGCTTTGCCGATGCCGAAGCACTGCTCAAAGTGATCCTGGGTGAAGACAATACCAACGCCAAGGCGCTGATCCTGTACGCCCGCTGCCTGACCGAGCGCGGTGAACTGGGCGAGGCGCAAGCCGTGCTGGATGCGGTCAAGAGCGATGAGCACAAGGCCGCGCTGGCTGGCGCCAAGGCGCAGATCAAGTTTCTCGGTTTGGCCAAGGACCTGCCGGACGCCGCCGACCTGAAGGCACGGCTGGCGAAAGACCCGCTGGATGATGAAGCGGTCTATCAATTGGCGATCCAGCAACTGGCCCGCCAGCAGTACGACGCTGCGCTGGAGGCTTTGCTGAAGTTGTTCATCCGCAACCGCAGCTACAGCGAAGGCTTGCCGCACAAGACCTTGCTGCAGGTGTTCGAGTTGCTGGGCAATGATCATCCGCTGGTGAGCACGTACCGTCGTAAATTGTTTGCTGCGCTTTATTAAGAATCAAAAGATCGCAGCCTGCGGCAGCTCCTACAGAGGATATGTATTCACCCTGTAGGAGCT
>NZ_JBWKZB010000059.1:0-34817 GCF_059424105.1 Pseudomonas sp. GW456-E7
CGCGAAGGCGGTGGGTCAGACAACATTAATGTCGACTGATCCACCGCCTTCGCGAGCAAGCCCGCTCCCACAAGTATTGGTTACAACTTGGCTTTCACTGCGGGCAACGCATCCTTCCCATCCACGGTCTTCACTCCATCAAGCCACTTGTCCAACACCGCGGGGTTGGCCTTGATCCACGCCTTGGCGGCGTCGGCGTTACTGACCTTGTTGTTCACCACCTCGGCCATGATGCTGTTTTCCATGTCCTGGGTGAAGCTCAGGTTGGTCAGCAGCTTGCCGACGTTCGGGCAGGCCTGTGCATAACCTTTGCGGGTCAGTGTGTGCACGCTGCCGGTGTCACCGAAGTACTTCTCGCCGCCCTTGAGGTAATGCATTTTCAGCTGCACGTTCATCGGGTGCGGGGTCCAGCCGAGGAAGGTCACGAATTTCTGCTTTTTCACCGCGCGGGACACTTCTGCAAGCATGGCCTGCTCGCTGGACTCAACCAGTTTCCACTGGCCCATGTCGAAATCGTTTTTCTTGATGATCTCTTGCAGCGAGATGTTCGCCGGTGCACCGGAGCCGATGCCGTAGATCTTGCGGTCGAACTTGTCGGCGTATTTGTTCAGGTCGGCAAAGTTATGCACACCTGCGTTCCATACGTAATCCGGAACGGCGAGGGTGAATTCGGTGCCGTCGAGGTTCTTCGCCAGTTGCGTGACATCGCCGTTGGCGACGAATTTGTCATAGAAACCCTGTTGGGCCGGCATCCAGTTACCCAGGAACACATCGACCTGGCCATCCTTGAGCCCGCCAAAAGTGATCGGCACCGCGAGGGTGTCGACCTTGGCCTTGTAGCCCATGCCGTCCAGCAGGAACCCGGTGATGGCATTGGTCGCGGCGATGTCGCTCCAACCCGGATCGGCCATCTTCACGGTCTCGCAACTCTGATCGGCAAACGCCGATGCACTGCCCAGAGCCAGGAGCCCGACCGTCAGTACTGTGGATAACCTTTGCATGGACTTCCCCTTAACATTATTGGTTTTGGCAGGGTTGTGGATAACGTGCTTTACGTTCCAGATCGTCGAGGTCGATGTGGTTGCGCATGTATTGCTGACTGGCGTCTACCAGCGGCTGGTGATCCCAGCTCTTCAGCTTGCCGAGGGTCAACGCCTCGGCCACGAAACGCCGGCGCCGCTGGCTGGCGAGCACCTGCTGGTGGATGGCCGGAATATTCCATTTCGCCCGCGCCTCAACGAGAAAATCGTCGAACAGCTGGCGATGTTGCGGCGAATGGCTGAGTTCTTCCAGTTCGTGAGGGTCATTGTGTACGTCGAAGAGCAGACAAGGGTCGTCTTCGCTGTAGATGAATTTATAGGCACCGCGGCGGATCATCATCAGCGGGCTGATGGTGCCTTCGGCCATGTATTCGCCGAACACTTCATCGTGACCACCCTGCCCTTGCAGGTGCGGCACCAACGAACGGCCATCCAGCGGCAAGCCCGCTTCCAGCGAGCCGCCGGCCAGTTCGACGAATGTCGGCAACAGGTCCGCCGTGGAAACACTGGCGCTGACCCGGCCAGCGCCAAACTGCCCCGGTGCGCTGATCAGCAGCGGCACCCGTGCGGCCATTTCATACCAGTGCATTTTGTACCAGAGGCCGCGTTCGCCGAGCATGTCACCGTGGTCACCGGAAAACACGATGATGGTGTCATCGATCAGCCCTGTATCCTCGAGGGTTTGCAGGAGTTTGCCGACGTTGCTGTCGATATAGCTGCACGCGCCGAAATAGGCACGGCGGGCATCGCGAATCTTATCCACAGGCAGTGGCTTGTCCCACAGGTCATAGACCTTGAGCAAACGCTGCGAGTGCGGGTCGAGGTCATGCGGGTCCGGGGTTGTAGGCAGCGGGATATCGGCATCGTCGTACAAATCCCAGAAAGCCTTGGGAATCGTGTACGGATCGTGTGGGTGAGTCATCGACACGGTCAGGCAAAACGGCTGATCGCCATCCTCACGGATGTGATCAAACAGGTACTGCTGGGCCTTGAACACCACCTCTTCGTCGAAATCCAGCTGGTTGGTGCGCACGCACGGTCCGGCTTGCAGAACCGATGACATGTTGTGGTACCAGGTCGGCCGCACGTCCGGCTCATCCCAGTTCACTGCCCAGCCGTAGTCGGCCGGGTAGATGTCACTGGTCAGGCGCTCTTCGTAGCCGTGCAACTGGTCCGGCCCGCAGAAATGCATCTTGCCCGACAGGGCGGTGCGATAGCCGAGGCGGCGTAAGTAATGGGCATAGGTCGGTACGTCGGCGGGGAAATCGGCAGCGTTGTCGTAGGCGCCGATCTTGCTCGGCAACTGACCGCTGACCAGGGTGAAACGCGACGGTGCACACAGTGGGCTGTTGCAATAAGCCGAGTCGAACACCACGCCTTGTGCGGCGAGGCGGCTGAGATTGGGCAGCTTGATGGGCGATGGACCGTAGAACGGCAACATTGGCGCGGCCATTTGATCGGCCATGATGAAAAGAATGTTCTTGCGCTTCATGTGATCGCGGCATTCCATAGTGGATGTTTATGCGAGAGTGCTGGCTTCGAGAATGAAACCCAAGCTCTTTGCGGTAAAGCCCATACACGGCAATGACTAGGATAAGCACAGCTTATGTATGACGCCCTTGGTGACCTGTCACTGGATCTGCTTCGTGCTTTCGAAGCGGCAGCCCGTCAGCGCAGCTTTACCGCGGCGGCGGTTGAACTCGGCACCACGCAGCCGGCCATCAGTCAGCAGATCAAGCGCCTTGAAGAACAACTGGCGACTCGATTGTTCGATCGCATTTATCGCGGTATCGAGCTGACTGAAGCCGGGCTGATACTTTTTCAGCAGGTTCAGCTCGGATTGCAGAATATCGACGCAGGATTGAGCGCAATCAGTACCCAGCAACAGCATGAGGTGCTGCAGGTGGCCACGGATTTTGCCTTCGCCGCCTATTGGTTGATGCCGCGTCTGCACCGCTTTCACGCGGCCAACCCGCAGGTGGATGTCAGCCTGGTCACCAGTGAACGCAGCCATAACATGCTACGTACCGATATCGATGTGGCGGTACTGTTCGGCGATGGCCGCTTCAAGCAGGGTGAAAGCCATTGGCTGTTCAGTGAGGAAGTGTTTCCGGTGTGCAGCCCGCAGTTGCTGGGTGAGCGTTCCCTGCCCTTGCCCTCCAAAGCATTGCTCGAGTTTCCGTTGCTGCATCTGCGTGGGGAAAACAGCAGTAACTGGTTCGACTGGAGCGGTGTATTCCGCGAATTGGGCATCACCTCGCCCCCGGCGCCCGGTCAACTGCGTTTTGACAACTACACCTTGCTGATTCAGGCGGCGATTGGTGGTCAGGGCGTGGCCATCGGCTGGCGCCACCTTGTGGATAACTTGCTGGCGCAAGGGCTGTTGTGCCGACCGATCGGCGAAACGGTGATGTCCCGGCTGGGCTATTACGTGGTTTTGCCCCAGCGTAAACGGCGCGGGGTGTTGATCCAGCAGTTTGTAGATTGGTTGATGGCTGAACAGGCGGGCAGCGCGGAGTCGTTGACGGGTTTGGCGTTTCCTTCGATTGCGGTTTGAGCGTTAAAAGATCGCTGTAGGAGCTGCCGAAGGCTGCGATCTTTCAAGGTTCCGAGGTCGCGATGAAACTGACGTGCTCGCCGATGTGCAGTTTCAGGTGCAATTCATCGGCAATGCCCACGGCGGTGCGGGCCAATCGCCCGAGCGGTTCGGCCAGCCCCGGTTCGAGGTTGCCGCCGGGTTTGGCGAAATGTTCGATGGTCAGCCCCGGTACCCCGCGCGGTTCGTTAACCAGCGTCCACTGCAAAGGACTGCTTTGCAGTGCCTCGCGGATTTCCTCTGCGGCGTGACGTTGCAGGCTGTCCTCGAGCTCCGGCTCGTCCAGCACCGCGAAATCTCCCACCAGAAACAGCCGGGCAACGCCTGCCCCCTGCAGGCCTTCAATCAAGGCGTCGACTGCCAGCACTTGCTCGACCGGACCCGGCACGATGGTTTTTTCCACGTGTTCGCTGTTGAACGGTAAGCCTGGAGCGTCCAGTAAACAGATGACCACGGAGCTGCCGGCCACACTCTGCTTGACCCGTTGCGCGTCGAACAGGTCGCCCGTCTTGGTGCGCAGCCCCGGACGGGGTGCCAGCGCATTGAGGTCATCGAGAATCGCGATCACCTCATGCTGGCGCCGTAGCATTTCAGCCATCAGCGCGCTGCCCAGGCTACTCATGGCACCATAAAGCACCACTTTCACAACGGGGGTTTCGGCATTTTTCATGGCTGAACCCTTTTCCCAGCGTCTATATGACGTGTGACCCGCAGGAAAGGGTGAGGGTTCGAACAGCTTTCAGAGGGATTGCAATGCAGCAGATCACGGGCTATCACGCCCATGTTTACTTCGATGCCGACTCGATCGGGCAGGCGCGGGCCCTGTGTGAGCAGGCGGCGCAATTGTTTCCAGTGAAAATGGGCCGTGTGCACGAGCGCCCGGTCGGCCCGCACCCGGACTGGAGCTGCCAGTTGGCGTTCGCGCCGCAGGTGCTGGGCGACGTGCTGCCGTGGCTGG
The DNA here is from genome assembly GCF_059424105.1 of Pseudomonas sp. GW456-E7. Lineage (NCBI taxonomy): Bacteria > Pseudomonadati > Pseudomonadota > Gammaproteobacteria > Pseudomonadales > Pseudomonadaceae > Pseudomonas > Pseudomonas sp. GW456-E7. The sequence goes on from NZ_JBWKZB010000059.1 coordinate 4,595, forward strand.
CGCTCAATCGCAAGGGCCTGGTGGTGTTTCTACACCCGGACACCGGCGACGATCTGCGCGACCACACCGAGCATGCGATCTGGATGGGTGCGATTCGACCGCTGGACCTGTCTATTTTTTGATCAGAGTGTTTCTTCGGCTTCGCCGGGCAAGTGTTCGTCCAGATGCAGCCATGGCAAGCGGCTGTCGGTCCAGATGTGCCGCTGCGCCGGTGCCTGCTCGGGGTGGTCGAGGGTGGCGATGGTCAGGTCGATGCTGTCCGGGCTCAGGTGCGTTACCACCGCCAGCTGCGCCCCGCAGTGACCGCAGAAATAACGCGCGCAGGTGGATGAAGAGTCGTACCGCGACGGCGTCCCGGCCAGCCATTGAAAGGCGGATGCCGGCACGGTGATCCAGGTGGTCACGATGCCGCCGCTGACCCGTCGGCAAATCGAACAATGACAGTGGACGATATCGTGCAGTGGCCCGCTGAATTGATAGCGCAGCTGCCCGCAGTGGCAACCGCCGGTGTGAACATTGTTCATGACATTCCTCCTGCTGCGTTATGACTGACGCCTTCGCGAGCAAGCCCGCTCCCACATTGGCTTTGTGTACGACACAGATCCAGTGTGGGAGCGGGCTTGCTCGCGAAGGCCGTAACCCGGCTCACCTCCCTGCCCCCGTCCGACGACCGGTCGTGCATCCGGTCAAAGCTTTCAACTGCGAAAGCTGGCTGAAAGCTTCCCCGATTAGGATCGCCGCCACTACCGGCAAAAGACCGGTGGCCAATGCGAGTGTTCGATTGCTCGAAAGGCCCATTTAACAACAACAATGGTGATTCTGATGTCCTCTTCTACCCGCCACTTCGCTGTGCCTCCCTCCGTACATCTCGTGCTTCCCGTTCTGCGCTGATCCCGCCCGATCCGCCCATTCCCTAGCCGCGCTACGCCTGGAGTACTCCCATGCTGACTTTCCTTGGCTTCGCCATGGTCATCACGTTCATGTTCCTGATCATGACCAAGCGCCTGTCTGCGCTGATCGCCCTGATCCTCATTCCAATCATCTTCGCCCTGTTCGGCGGCTTCGGCCCCAAAATCGGCCCGATGATGCTCGAAGGCATCACCAAGCTCGCGCCGACCGGCGTGATGCTGATGTTCGCTATTTTGTATTTCGCCCTGATGATCGACTCCGGCCTGTTCGATCCGGCCGTGCGCAAGATCCTCAAAATGGTCAAGGGCGACCCGCTGAAAGTTTCGGTCGGCACCGCTGTACTGGCGCTGGTCGTTTCCCTCGATGGTGACGGCGCGACCACCTACATGATCTGCGTGGCCGCCATGCTGCCGCTCTACAGCCGCATCGGCATGAGCCCGCGGATCATGGCCGGCCTGATCATCCTCGCCGGTGGCGTGATGAACATGACCCCATGGGGCGGTCCGACCGCCCGTGCCGCCAGCGCACTGCACGTGGACCCGTCGGCTATTTTCGTCCCGATGATCCCGGCGATGCTGGCCGGTGTGGTGGCGATCCTGGCCATCGCTTACTTCTACGGCAAGCGTGAACGTGCGCGCCTGGGTGAGCTGCACCTGGTGGGCGATGAAGTCGACCACAGCGAAATCAGTGTTTCGCAGTTCCCGGATGCCCGTCGTCCGAAACTGATCTGGTTCAACGGCGCCCTGACACTGGGCCTGATGTGCACCCTGATCGCCGGCTTGCTGCCGTTGCCGGTATTGTTCATGGTGGCGTTCAGTATCGCCATGATCGTCAACTATCCTTGCCTGCAACAGCAGAAGGATCGCGTCGCGGCTCACGCCGGTAGCGTACTGGCCGTGGTCGGGCTGATCTTTGCGGCCGGCATCTTCACCGGTATCCTGTCGGGCACCGGCATGGTCGATGCCATGTCGAAAAGCCTGTTGTCGGTGATTCCGGATTTCCTCGGCCCGTACCTGGCGGTGATCACGGCGCTGGTAAGCATGCCGTTCACCTTCTTCATGTCGAACGATGCATTTTATTACGGCGTGTTACCGGTACTTGCCGAAGCCGCCAGTCACTACGGTATAACCGCGGTGGAAATGGCACGTGCCTCGATCGTCGGTCAGCCCGTCCACCTGTTGAGCCCGCTGGTTCCATCGACCTATCTGTTGGTGGCCCTGGCCGGTATCGATTTCGGTGACCACCAGCGCTTCACCCTGAAGTGGGCAGTGCTGGTTTGTATCTGCATACTGATTGCTGCACTGCTGTTGGGGACTTTCCCGATGTTCAGCACTCTATAAGCCCAAGACTCACCACTTCGGGACCAGGCTTCGCTGTTTGAAGCCCGGACCCTTTGTGGTTTAACAATCGCTCAAAGGAATACACATGGAATGGCTGACCAACCCTGAAATCTGGGTTGCCTTCTTTACCCTGACCGCCCTGGAAATCGTCCTGGGCATCGATAACATCATCATGATTTCGATCCTGGTCAGCCGCATGCCCAAACACATGCAGGCGCGCACCCGGATTTTCGGTCTGGCGCTGGCCATGATCACGCGAATCCTGCTGCTTCTGTCGATCACCTGGGTCATGCGCCTCACCGCCGACCTGTTCGTCGTGTTCGGCCAGGGCATCTCCGGACGCGACCTGATCCTGTTCTTCGGTGGTCTGTTCCTGTTGTGGAAGAGCTCGCAAGAGATGTACCACGCGCTGGAAGGTGAAGACGAAACCAACGAAGCGCCTTCGGGCAAGGGCGGCAACTTCCTCTACACCATCATCCAGATCGCGATCATCGACATCGTGTTCTCGCTGGACTCGGTCATCACCGCGGTCGGCATGGTCTCCCACGTACCGGTCATGGTCGCGGCGATCATCGTGGCGGTGTTGGTGATGATGTGGGCTTCCGGCACCATCAGCGAGTTCATCGACAAGCACCCGTCGCTGAAGATGCTGGCGCTGTCGTTCCTGTTGATCGTCGGTACCGTGCTGATTGCCGAATCCCTGGATATGCATATTCCTAAAGGCTACGTCTACTTCGCCATGGCGTTCTCGCTGGCGGTGGAAGCGATCAACATCAAGATGCGCACGGCCATCGCGAAAAAGAAGAAACAGCAGGATCCGGTAAAACTGCGCAAGGACATTCCGGGCCAGTAACCCGGTAGCGCTAAATACGCAAAACCTGTGGGAGCGAGCTTGCTCGCGATGGCGGTCCGTCAGTCAACATCGATGTTGGATCTGATGGCCTCATCGTCGGAACGCCGCCCGGAGCAAGCTCGCTCCCACAGTGCTTTGTGTGGCTGGAAGATCGCCGTTTTCATGACAGTTTTGTTTCAAACCCTTCTTTGGCTGTGCGATGCTGGCGCGCAGACCGTTAGCCAACTACAGCTTAAGTACAGAACGTAGAACGTCGCGCGGCACCGTTAACTTGCTCCTTTGGAGCGCTACACCACAGGGGGTCATTATGCTCACCCTGCTCAATTTGCTTTCCGCCGTGGCCCTGCTGATCTGGGGTACGCACATCGTCCGAACCGGCATTCTGCGGGTCTACGGCACCAATTTGCGCCATGTCATCAGCCATAACATGGCCAACCGCTGGCTGGCTTTCGCGTCCGGGATCGCCGTGACGGCGATGGTCCAGAGCAGCAACGCCACTGCCATGCTCGTCACCTCCTTTGTCGGCCAGGGCCTGATGGCGCTGACCCCGGCGCTGGCCACCATGCTGGGTGCGGACGTCGGTACGGCGCTGATGGCACGGGTGCTGACGTTCGATCTGTCGTGGCTGTCGCCATTGCTGATTTTTGTCGGGGTGATTTTCTTTCTGTCGCGCAAACAGACCCGGCTCGGGCAGTTGGGCCGTGTCGCCATTGGCTTGGGGTTGATCATTCTGGCGCTGCAGCTGATTGTCGAGGCGGCGCATCCGATTACCCATGCCAAAGGGGTGAAGGTGATTTTTGCCTCGCTCACCGGCGACATCCTGCTCGATGCCCTGGTCGGGGCACTGTTCGCGATGATTTCCTATTCCAGCCTGGCCGCCGTGCTGCTGACCGCGACCCTGGCGGGTGCCAACGTGATCAGCCTGCCGGTGGCCATCGGGCTGGTGATCGGCGCCAATATCGGCAGCGGCATACTCGCCTTCCTCAGCACCAGCATGCAGAACGCCGCCGGTCGCCAAGTGGCGCTGGGCAGTCTGCTGTACAAACTGATTGGTCTTTTATTGATCATTCCGGTGCTCGACCCGCTGGTTCACTGGCTCGATGGCCTGGATTTCAGCCCTCAGGAAATGGTCATTGGCTTTCACCTGCTCTACAACACCGTGCGCTGCCTGATCCTGCTGCCCAGCCTCAAACCGATGGCCAGGTTTTGCGCCTGGGTGCTGCCGGAGCGCCCGCTGGCCAACGGCACGGCCAAGCCCCGGCATCTTGACCCCACGGCATTGGTCACACCTGGTCTGGCGCTGGCCAACGCGGCTCGGGAAACCTTGCGCATGGGCGACCTGATCGACAACATGCTCGAAGCCATGCTTGACGTGTTGCGTGGCAAGCAAACCGCCGTCACCCAGGAAGTCCGCCGCCTGAGCGACGATGTCGAAGCGCTCTACAGCGCGATCAAGTTGTACCTGGCGCAAATGCCCCGGGAAGACCTCAGCGATCAGGACAGCCGGCGCTGGGCGGAAATCATTGAGCTGGCAATCAACCTGAAGCTCTCCAGCGACTTGATCGAACGCATGCTGCGCAAGATTCAGCAGCAGAAAACCTCGCAGCGCCGATCGTTTTCCGAAGTCGGGCTGGACGAACTGACCGGACTGCACACCCAGTTGATTTCCAGCCTGCGGCTCGGGATGTCAGTGTTTCTCAGTGGCGACCCGGAAAGTGCGCGCCAACTGGTGCGTGAAAAACGTCGTTTCCGCGCACAGGAACGGCGCCTGGCCCACGCTCATGTCAGCCGTTTACACCGTAAAATCGTGCAAAGTATTGAAACCAGCTCGTTGCACCTGGAGCTGATCGCCGACATGAAGCGTTTGAATTCGCTGTTTTGCAGCAGTGCCTACGTGGTGCTGGAAACGTCGGACACCGGTGCGCTGGTGGTCGACGATTTGAGCGACATCACTCATTCACCCTGAACGTCCACAGTTGCCTGAAGTCTGTTGAACTTACGCTGGTCGTATGGAAGCTTGTTATGCGTTGTCTGTTGTTCGCCTGCCTGTTGCTTGGTTCACTCCCGTCATTCGCCCTGGATCGCTTTCAGGTCGAGGGCTACACGCTGCGCAATGGCTTGCAGTTGCTGCTCAAACCCGGCACTGATCGCGGGCATGTGGCAATCCGGTTGGTGGTCGGCGTTGGCCTGGATGATTTCGGCTGTGAAGAAAAGGAACTGCCGCATCTGCTGGAACACCTGCTCTTCAGCGGCATCGACGCCAGTGGCGAAGGTGGCCTGGAGGAGCGCATGCAGGCCTTGGGCGGTGAGTGGAATGCCTTCACCAGCAATGCCGATACGACTTTCGTCATCGAGGCCCCGGCGAAAAACCAGCGTAAGGTACTCGACCTGTTGCTGGCGTTGCTGACCCAGACCCGCTTCGACGACAGCGCCATCAACGCGGCCAAGCAGGTGGTCGAGCGTGAAGACGGTGGTCACTACTCGCATCTGCAACGCTGGCTCGATCGTCAGGACCTCGGCCACACGGCCAGCAACCAACTGGCCGTCGAGTTGGGCCTCAAATGCCCGGAGCGTGCGCAAGTCGATGACCTGACCCGTGAACAACTGGAGCAGGTGCGCAAGGACTGGTATGCGCCGAACAACATGACCCTGATCGTGGTCGGCGACCTCGACAAGTTGCTGCCAGCCTATCTGGAGCGGGCGTATGGCACGCTGGAAGCGATCACCCCCGGCGAGCATCCGCCGCTGCCGCAAATCCAGGCCAGCGCCGCCCATGAGCGCACCTTGACCCAAGGTCTGGTCGGTAACGGCGCCAAGTTGCACTGGTCGGTGCCGGAGCCGGTGCTGGAAGATGGGCACGACCAAACCTTCGATTTACTCAAGGACTATCTGGATTGGGCGCTCTATCGCCAGCTGCGCCTGGCTCATGGTTTGTCCTACGGCCCGTGGGCGGAACGCGAAGTGTTCGGCGGCGTGGGTTTCATGAGCCTCAATGCCGACCTTGAACGCGACGACGTGCCCGAGGCCGAACAAGTGCTCGATGACTTGAAGGCCGGACTGCTCAGGGACGGCCTCAATGCTGAAACCTTCAACCGCCTGAAGCAGGCCGCGATCGCCCGCCAGGCCTGGGCCGTACAAGGCAACAGTGCGTTGGCCGACTACTACTGGAGTGCCATCGGCGACTATGAGGACGGTCGTTTCACCAATCCGGCCAGGGAGCTGCAGGGGGTGACGCTGGAAGAGGCGAACAAGGCGGTGCGTGAACTGCTGTTGCAGCCGGGGTATTTACGGATCGAGAAGCCGTTGTTCAGCTATGACCAGTTGATGTGGCTGGTGGTCGGTGGGGTGGGCTTGATCGTGTTGATGCTGGTGGGCTGGCGTTTGCATCGCAGGAAGTAACTATTCTGTTTGGCAAGAAAACTCCTTGTGGGAAACACAATCCCCCTGTGGGAGCGAGCTTGCTCCGGGCGGCGTTCCGACGATGAGGCCATGTCATTCAACATCAAAGTTGACTGATGCGCCGCCATCGCGAGCAAGCTCGCTCCCACAGGTGGCGTGGTGTCACTGACCGTGAACCCTCGCCACAGCGCCACACCAGCGGTACTCTGTCGAGGTTTTTTCCTACAACAACTGTGAACCCGCCGAATGCAGAACCTGACCCGTTTCGTACAGCGCATCCTCGAATTGATGAAGCGCTACCCCGGGGTCATTGCGCTTGCCGGTTTCATCTCCGGGGTAGGCAGTTTCATCCTGGTCGATCGCCAGCAAGGCCTGGCGAGCTGGATCACCACCATCATGCTGATCAGCTGGATCTGGCTGATGCTGGAGAACAGCCTGACCAAGTTGTTCACGCGCATTTTCAAGCGCGAAATCCCGGAACCCTTGCTGCGTTACGCAACGCAGATGATCCATCAGGAAAGCCTGTTCTTTGTCCTGCCGTTCTTCTTCATCACCACGACGTGGAACAGCGGCCAGTTGTTTTTCACCGGGCTGCTGGGCGTCGCGGCACTGATTTCTATCATCGACCCGCTGTACTACAAGTGGCTGGCGCCACGGCGCTGGGCGTTTCTGGCCCTGCACACCCTGACCCTGTTCGCCGCGTTGCTCACCGCGTTGCCGGTGATCATGCACCTGACCACCGCGCAAAGTTTCAAATGGGCGCTGGGTATCTCGGTGCTGCTGTCGTTCCCGAGCCTGGCGTCGATCTTCCCGATTCGTACCCTGCGCAGTGCGCTGGCGATTTTGAGTATCACGCTGGGCATTGGCGCCGTCGGGTGGGAGCTGCGCTCGTGGGTGCCACCGGCGACGCTGTGGATGACCGACGTGGCCATCAGTACGCAAATGCAGGACCGCACGCCTGGCGCCAGCCTCGACGAAGTCAGCGCCGAGCAGATCCGCAATGGCGGGCTTTATGCCTACACCGCGATCAATGCCCCGCGTGGCCTGGACGAGCGGATTTATCACGTCTGGCAGTTCAACGGCAAAGAGGTCGACCGCATCCCTCTGGATATTCGTGGCGGGCGCAAGGAAGGTTACCGGGCCTGGACCCACAAGCAGAATTTCCCGGGCAACCCGGCCGGCAAATGGCAGGTCCGGGTGCTGACCGAAGATGGCCAGGTCATCGGCGTGCTGCGTTTCAAGGTCACGGACAGCACAGCGATCAAAGAAAAGTAGTGCGGTTCGTGCTATTACGTAGAGCTGCCTAATCACTGGACAAGCAAGGAGCTTATGATCAGCAGCACGATGGCCGGCAATGCCCAGTTGGACACGTCGCTCACCCCAGCACGGTTGCGGGTGACGGGCGACTGGACGCTCGCCCATTACGCTGACCTCAAGCTGTTGAGCGAAAAACTCCACGGCCAGTACGACGCCAACACCCCCATCGACCTCAATGGTCTCGGCGCCCTCGACACCGCCGGCGCCTCGCTGTTGGTCGAGCTGCTCGGCTCCGAGCGCCTCGGTCGCTCCGCCGAACATCCTGATTGCACACTCTCCGCCGCCGATCGGGCGTTGCTGCAAACCGTCTACTGTTCGTTGACCGATTTCTGCGTACCGATCAAGGAACCGGAAGTCAGCGTTTCCATTCAGTTGCTGACCCGCATTGGTCGGGCGGTGGACGCCGTCTGGCAGGACACCCTGCAACTGCTGGGTTTCGTTGGCTTGATCATCGAAACCATCGTCCGCGGCCTGTTCCGTCCCAAGCGCTGGCGCGTCACGCCGATGATTGCCCACATCGAACAGACCGGTCTCGACGCCGCGCCCATCGTTGCGTTGCTGACTTTTCTGGTGGGCGCCGTGGTGGCGTTCCTCGGGTCGACGGTGCTGGCCACCTTCGGTGCTACGGTCTTCACCGTAGACCTGGTGGGATTTGCCTTCCTGCGTGAATTCGGTGTGCTGCTGACCGCAATCCTGATGGCCGGGCGCACCGCCAGTGCGTTCACGGCGCAAATCGGTTCGATGAAGGCCAACGAGGAAATCGACGCCATCCGCACCCTGGGCCTCGACCCCGTGGAGTTGCTGGTGGTGCCGCGGGTCCTGGCGTTGCTGATCGCCCTGCCGATGCTGACTTTTCTGGCGATGCTCTCGGGGATTATCGGCGGTGCGGTGGTCTGCGCGGTGAAGCTGGATATTTCGCCGGCGATGTTCATCTCGCTGTTGCAATCGGACATCGGCGTTCAGCACTTTCTGGTGGGGATCGTCAAAGCACCGGTGTTCGCCTTCCTGATCGCCGCGATTGGTTGCCTCGAAGGTTTCAAGGTCAGTGGCAGCGCCGAGTCTGTGGGTGCGCACACCACGTCGAGTGTGGTGCAGTCGATTTTCGTGGTGATCGTGATGGATGCGATCGCCGCGATGTTTTTCATGGAGATGGGTTGGTGAGTCGTGTACCCCGAGCGCCCTCCGAGGCGGTGATTGAAGTGCGTGGGCTGTGCAATCGCTTTGGCTCCCAGAGCGTGCACGAGAACCTCGACCTGGATTTGTACAAGGGTGAAATCCTCGCCGTGGTCGGCGGCTCCGGCAGCGGCAAGTCGGTGCTGCTGCGCAGCATTGTCGGGCTGCGCCAGCCCAGTGACGGGGTGGTGAAAGTCTTCGGCAAGAACCTGCCAACCTTGCCGGAGCACGAGCGCTCGCTGGTGGAGCGGCGATTCGGTGTGCTGTTCCAGAAAGGCGCGCTGTTCTCTTCGCTGACCGTGACCGAGAACGTTGCCCTGCCGCTGATCGAGCACGCCGGCTTGAGCCGCAACGACGCCGAGCATCTGGCGGCGGTGAAAATGGCCTTGGCCGGGTTGCCACTGTCGGCGGCGGAGAAGTACCCCGCGTCGCTGTCCGGCGGCATGATCAAGCGTGCCGCACTGGCCCGGGCATTGGCGCTGGACCCGGACATCCTGTTTCTCGACGAGCCCACCGCCGGTCTCGACCCGATCGGTGCTGCCGCGTTCGACCAATTGATCCTGACCCTGCGCGATGCCCTGGGCCTGAGTGTCTTTCTGGTGACCCACGACCTCGACACGCTCTACACCATCACCGACCGTGTGGCGGTGCTGGCGCAAAAAAAGGTGCTGGTGGCGGACGCCATCGACAAGGTCTCGGAAACCAACGATCCGTGGATTCACGAATACTTCCATGGCCCTCGCGGCCGCGCGGCGTTGACAGCCGCCCAACAGCTCAACGAGGTCTGACATGGAAACCCGAGCCCATCATGTATTGATCGGCCTGTTCACCGTGATTGTGGTGACGGCCGCCCTGTTGTTCGGCCTGTGGCTGGCCAAGTCCAGTGTCGACACCGAGTTCAAGGACTACGAGGTCGTATTCAACGAGGCGGTCAGCGGTTTGTCCAAGGGCAGTTCGGTGCAATACAGCGGGATCAAGGTCGGCGATGTGATCTCGCTGCGCCTGGACCCGAAAGACCCGCGCCGGGTGTTGGCGCGAATCCGCCTGGCCGGCGATACCCCGGTCAAGGAAGACACCCAGGCTAAACTGGCCCTGACCGGCGTCACCGGGACCTCGATCATCCAGCTCAGCGGCGGCACGCCACAGAGCCCGACGCTCAAGGGCAAGGACGGCAACCTGCCGACCATTGTCGCCTCGCCCTCGCCCATCGCCCGCCTGCTCAATGACAGCGAAGACCTGATGGCCGGGGTGAACACGCTGATGCATAACGCCAACCTGATGTTCTCCACGGAAAACATCGCGCGCATCAGCAACACCCTGGAGCATCTGGAGCAAACCACCGGAACCATTGCCGATCAGCGCGGCGATATCCGCCAGGCCATGCAGCAACTGGCTTCGGTGGGCAAGCAGGCCAACAACATGCTGGAGCAGACCACAACGCTGATGCGTAACGCCAACGGGCTGCTCAACGAGCATGGCAAGGAAGCGCTGGGCAGCGCCGAGCAGGCGATGAAGTCGCTGCAGGAAAGCAGTGCGACCCTCAACAAACTGATCAGCGCCAATCAGGATTCGCTCAACAGCGGCATGCAAGGCCTCAATGGCCTGGGCCCGGCCGTGCGTGAGATGCGCGAAACCCTGTCCTCGTTGCGCGTCATTACCAAACGTCTGGAGGCCGACCCCAGCGGTTACCTGCTGGGCAGTGACAAGACCAAGGAATTCACGCCATGAAGCTGATTCGGATCGCCCTCCTCGCTGGCTTCACGCTGATCGGCTCGTGCTCGATCCTGCCCAAGCCAGAGCTTTTCGAGGTCTATCGATTGCCCTCAGCCCAGAGCAGCACGCCGGCCAGCCATGGCACGCCACAGCACTGGTCGCTGCGCCTGACCAAGTTCCAGTCCAGTGAAGCGTTGAACAGTCCGAACATTGCAGTCATTCCTCAGGGCGACGTGATCAGCCACTACAAGGGTTCGCGCTGGAGCGACCCGGCGCCGGTGCTGGTGCGCAATCGCCTGCTGCAAGGTTTCCAGCATGACGGACGGGTGATACTGCTGAGCACCGATGACAGCATTTTCCAGACCGATCTTGAATTGGGCGGCAGCCTGCAGGCGTTCCAGACTGAATACCAGGGTCCGAATGCCAGCGTGGTCGTGCGTCTGGATGCATTGCTGGTGCGCAGCTACGACCAGCGCATCCTCGCCAGTCGCCGGTTCGAAGTGCACCAGCCGTTGAGCAATGTGCAGGTCCCGGCGGTGGTGGTCGGGTTCGGTCAGGCGAATGATCAGTTGACCACGCAGGTGGTGAGCTGGGCGGCGGAGCAGGGACAGAAACTGGCGCCGCCACCACGGCCATGAAGGCCTGCGCAATTCCTTTGTAGGAGCGAGCCTGCTCGCGAAAAACCTGAGAGCGCCGCGGGGCGTCAGGCTTCCAGCGTTATCGTTCACGACCATCGCGAGCAGGCTCGCTCCTACAGGGAGACGTCGTATCAGCGTAAAAACGCCTGATGCAACTCAGCCAGCGTTTCAAAGTGATACGCCGGCGCTTCGGCGCTCAGTTCTTCGTGGCTGCCGAACCCGTAACCCACCGCTGCCGCATCCAGGCCGTTGCTGCGCGCGCCGATGAGGTCGTGCTTGCGGTCGCCGATCATCAGGGTATTGGCCGGGTCCAGGTTTTCTTCGGCCATCAGGTGAGCGATCAGTTCGACCTTGTTGGTCCGGGTGCCATCCAGTTCGCTGCCGTAAATCACCTTGAAGTGCCTGGCAAAATCGAAATGCCGGGCGATTTCACGGGCGAACACCCAGGGTTTCGAGGTCGCGATGTACAGCTGCCGGCCTTGTCCGCTCAGGGTTTCCAGTAGCGGCGTGACGCCGTCGAACACACGGTTTTCGTAGAGTCCGGTGACCTTGAAGCGTTCGCGGTAGAAATTCACCGCCTCCCACGCCCTGGCTTCATCGAAGTCGTAGAACTGCATGAAGGCCTGCAACAGTGGTGGGCCGATGAAGTGTTCGAGTTTGCCCAGATCCGGTTCATCGATACCCAGTTTGCCCAGGGCGAACTGGATCGAACGGGTAATGCCCTCGCGCGGGTCGGTCAGGGTGCCATCGAGGTCGAACAAAACGGTTTGGTAATGCATGTTGAGTCCTGAATGAGGGGGCCGGGTCAAAGCTGGTCGTAGCCTTCGGCCAGATGCAGGTCCTTGAGCTTCACGTAGTTCGCCGCGCTGTAGGTGAAAAAGGCGCGTTCCTTGTCCGTCAGCGGGCGGATCTGCTTCACCGGGCTGCCCACATACAGGAAGCCGCTTTGCAGGTGCTTGCCCGGTGGCACCAGGCTGCCGGCGCCGATGATCACGTCATCGTCGACCACGGCGCCGTCCATGACGATGCTGCCCATGCCGATCAACACCCGGCTGCCCACCGAACAGCCATGCAGCATGACCTTGTGGGCAATGGTCACGTCATCGCCGATCAGCAACGGAAAGCCATCAGGGTTGAACGGACCGGCGTGGGTGATGTGCAACACACAACCATCCTGCACGCTGGTGCGCGCGCCGATGCGGATGCGGTGCATGTCGCCACGGATCACCGTCAGCGGCCAGACCGAGCTGTCTTCGCCGATTTCGACGTCGCCGATCACCACCGCCGAGCCATCGACAAAAGCGCCTTTACCCAACCGCGGCGTGTGGTTCTGATACTTGCGAAGGTTCACGATAGGGTTTCTCTCTGTTGCTGATAGCTGCGGTGAACGTCGATTGTAATTAAGATGGCTGCATGTTTCTCCAGCCAAGGTATCAACCGTGAGCGTGAACAACCCTCTTTTGCAGTCCTATGACCTGCCGCCGTTCTCCGCCATCCGCGCCGAACACGTACAACCGGCCATTGAACAGATCCTGGCTGACAACCGCGCCGCCATCGTCGAGATCCTCAAGACTCAGGCCAAGCAGCCAACGTGGGCCGGCCTGGTGCTGGCGATGGACGAACTCAACGACCGCCTGGGTGCCGCCTGGAGCCCGGTCAGCCACCTCAATGCCGTGTGCAACAGCGCCGAACTGCGTGAAGCCTACGAGTCGTGCCTGCCTGCCTTGAGCGCCTATTCCACCGAAATGGGCCAGAACCGCGAGCTGTTCCAGGCCTTCGAAGCCCTGGCCAGCAGTCCCGAAGCCGCCGGTTTCGACGTGGCGCAGAAAACTATCCTGGAACACTCCCTGCGTGACTTCCGTCTGTCGGGTATCGACCTGCCGGAAGCCGAGCAGAAACGTTACGCCGAAGTGCAGAGCAAGCTGTCGGAACTGGGCAGCCGTTTCTCCAACCAGTTGCTCGATGCCACTCAGGCGTGGACCAAACACGTCACTGATGAGGCCGCCCTCGCCGGCCTGACCGATTCGGCCAAGGCGCAAATGGCTGCCGCGGCACAGGCCAAGGACCTGGACGGCTGGCTGATCACCCTGGAATTCCCGAGCTATTACGCGGTGATGACCTACGCCCAGGACCGCGCACTGCGCGAAGAAGTCTACGCGGCTTACTGCACCCGTGCGTCGGACCAGGGGCCGAATGCCGGCCAGAACGACAACGGCCCGGTCATGGAAGAGATCCTCGACCTGCGCCAGGAGTTGGCAAAGCTGTTGGGTTTCAGCAGTTTCTCCGAACTGAGCCTGGCGACCAAAATGGCCGAATCCAGCGATCAGGTCCTGAGCTTCCTGCGCGACCTGGCCAAGCGCAGCAAGCCGTTCGCCGCCCAGGATCTGGAACAGCTCAAGGCCTATGCGGCCGAGCAAGGTTGCCCGGACCTGCAGAGCTGGGACAGCGGTTTCTACGGCGAAAAACTTCGTGAACAACGTTACAGCGTGGCTCAGGAAGCCCTGCGTGCCTACTTCCCGATCGACAAGGTGCTCAGTGGCCTGTTCGCCATCGTCCAGCGCCTGTATGGCATCGAGATTGCCGAGCTCAAAGGCTTCGACACCTGGCACCCGGATGTGCGCCTGTTCGAAATCAAGGAAAACGGCCAGCACGTCGGCCGCTTCTTCTTCGACCTCTACGCTCGCGCCAACAAGCGCGGTGGTGCCTGGATGGATGGCGCCCGCGACCGTCGCCGCACGGCTGGCGGCGTGCTGCAAAGCCCGGTGGCGAACCTGGTGTGCAACTTCACCCCGGCTGACAGCGGTAAACCTGCGCTGCTGACCCACGATGAAGTCACCACCCTGTTCCATGAGTTCGGTCACGGCCTGCATCACCTGCTGACCCGCGTCGAGCATGCTGGCGTATCCGGCATCAACGGTGTGGCCTGGGATGCCGTCGAACTGCCAAGTCAGTTCATGGAAAACTGGTGCTGGGAGCCGGAAGGCCTGGCGCTGATTTCCGGTCATTACGAAACCGGCGAGCCACTGCCCCAGGACTTGCTCGGAAAAATGCTCGCGGCGAAAAACTTCCAGTCCGGCTTGATGATGGTCCGCCAACTGGAGTTCTCGCTGTTCGACTTCGAACTGCACGCGACCCATGGCGACGGCCGCAGCGTGCTGCAAGTGCTCGAAGGCGTGCGCGACGAGGTCTCGGTGATGCGTCCGCCGGCCTACAACCGCTTCCCCAACAGCTTTGCGCACATCTTCGCCGGCGGTTATGCCGCGGGTTACTACAGCTACAAATGGGCTGAAGTGCTCTCGGCCGATGCGTTCTCGAAGTTCGAAGAAGAAGGCGTGCTCAACGCCGACACCGGTCGTGCCTTCCGCGAAGCGATCCTGGCCCGTGGCGGTTCCCAGGAGCCGATGGTGCTGTTCGTCGACTTCCGTGGCCGTGAGCCCTCGATTGACGCACTCTTGCGCCACAGCGGCCTGAGTGAGGACGCGGCAGCATGAGTGAGGGACCTGTGATTACGAAAAAACGCTTTATCGCCGGGGCGGTCTGTCCGGCATGCAGCGAGCCGGACAAGTTGATGATGTGGAACGAAGACCAGGTCCCGCACCGAGAGTGCGTGGCCTGTGGTTACTCCGACACCCTCAATGAGCAGGGGCTGTCGGTGCCCAAGGAGTTAGGTACACGGGTCAACACCACCGCACCCAAAGCCCCGGACACCAAGGTTCAGGCGGTTCAGTTCTTCCCGAATCCGAAGCTGAAGAAAAAGCCCGACGAACAGCACTGAGTGAGAAAAAAGCCCCCGTTGCTCCATGCAACGGGGGCTTTTTTAGGTTCTTCACGGCACAGATTACGAAATGTCTTCTGTAGGAGCTGCCGAAGGCTGCGATCTTTTGATCTTGCTTTTGCTATCTGGAGATTTCTGAAGATCAAGATCAAAAGATCGTCCGAACGCGGCCCGAGCCTTCGGCAGCTCCTACAGTTTCCCGGAATTACGTGGTGAACTTTTTTATTCGATATGAGCGGACTTGAACCAGCTCTTCATCGAACACGCGGCAAACGGGCTGGTGCTGCAATCGCCATTGGCCAGGGCCGTGCGCAGTTTTTCGACGTCGGCCTGCATCATGTAGCGGATGCCGTCCTTGAAGTGGGTACTGTCACCAAAGCCGCCCTCGGTCATTTCGTTCAGGGCCTCTTCCTTGCTCCAGCCCTGGATGACAACCCGATACATGGCCGCCATCAGGCCGGTACGGTCAGAGCCGTGTTTGCAGTGCATCAGCACCGGGCCTTTGGCTTCGGCAGACTGGATGGCGCGCAGGGCCTTGAGCACATCGGCGTCATCCACATGGTTGGTGCGATAAGGCAGCTGTACTTGTGTGATGCCTGGCGTGGACAGCCAACTGGAGTCCGTTTCAGGCAGGAAGTTGATCACCGTGCCGACCTTGAGTTTCTCCAGCAGCGGCACCGCATCCTTGTCCGGCAAGGCGCTGCGGTAGAGGGTTGGCGACATTTGAAAGAGGTTGTATTGCTTTTCGACGGGTTGAGCCCAGTCCGCCGGACGCTGAATCTGACTGTCGTCAGCAAGTGCCGGTGTCTGGTTAACGAGTGCAACGAGCGACAGGCAGATTGCAGATATGAATCGTGGTAAGGGCATGCTTGAGCGACCGTTCTGAAAGGGACGGGAAGATGCTGGCAAGGATCAACTACGCCCGGTCAAAGGCCTGTGAGAGGGCTGTCAAAGAATCGTGAAGCTGACGGGATGATGAATGTTTCATCAAGGATCGAGCTTCGCTCATTGAAAGAGCATTGTTATGGGCGACAAAAAAATCAAACCCGCTCGATGATTAACTTCGACCGGACCTGATTAATAACAATATATTTGCCTGGACCTTTGGTTCAAGGTTTCGCAATACCGGCGTACGCTTTGGCCAGAGCCAGCAGTTTTTCCTTATCATCGGAATTGATGGTCCCGTTACCATCAATATCTTTGTCGATACTGCCGATACTAAAAGACTGGCCGCCGTCGTATGAGGACGCAATCAGCGTGGTGGAGTCCAGCAAAGAGGTGGTCACGACCGAGTTTTCTTCATCCCAACCTTCTTCCTTGAGTGCGAACTGCATCGATACCAGTACTTCATCTGGGGCGACTACAGTCGGTCCAAGTTTTTGCAAAAAGATACCGCGGCGATCAAAAAACGACATAAATAAATCCTTTTATAGAATATCGGTGTTTATGTTTTGCAGCGAAAAAATGGTACATGCAGTTTTGTCACAACAGCCAGGCTTTATATGTTTCTCCCGGTTGCTTCACGCAAGCATGCATGACAAATAATCAGAAAGTGCCGAACGGCGCTGGTCGAGCGGTTTTGATCGATGTACTGTATGCGCATACAGTCATTGGGTGTTTTTCATGCACACGCCATTTCCTCCCCGTGGCCGCGGCACTGCGACCAACCCGCACAACCGTTTCGCCCCCAGTCATTCGGTGGTCGAAGACGACGGCTGGTACCAGGAAGTGCCGCTGACCCAAGGCACCGAGGTGCGCATTGAAACGGCGAAAACCATCATCACCCGCAACACGTCGCCGGACTTGCCCTTCGATCGCTCGATCAACCCTTATCGCGGCTGCGAGCACGGTTGCATTTATTGTTATGCGCGCCCCAGTCATGCCTATTGGGACATGTCGCCCGGGCTGGATTTCGAGACAAAACTGATCGCCAAGACCAACGCCGTGGATGTGCTGGAAGAGCAGTTGTCCAAACGTGGCTATCAATGTGCACCTATCAACCTCGGCTCCAACACCGACCCCTATCAGCCGATCGAGCGTGAATACAAGATCACCCGCCGAACCCTCGAAGTACTCCTGCGTTACCGGCACCCGGTGACCATCGTGACCAAGGGCTCGCTGATTCTTCGTGACCTGGACCTGCTGACCGAGCTCGCCAGCCAAAGACTGGTGGCGGTAATGATCAGCCTGACCACACTGGACGATGAGCTCAAGCGCATCCTCGAACCCCGCGCCGCAGCGCCCAAGGCCCGGTTGCGGGCGATCAGGGTCATGCGCGAGGCGGGCATTCCGGTGGGTGTGCTGTGTTCGCCGATGATCCCGATGATCAACGACAGCGAACTCGAGAGTCTGCTCACTGAGGCCCATGCAGCCGGGGCGCAGAGTGCTGCCTACATGATGCTGCGCTTGCCGCTTGAAGTGGCGCCTCTGTTCGAGGAATGGTTGGCGACCCACTACCCTCAACGGGCGGCGCATGTGCTGAGCCTGATTCGCCAGAGCCGTGGCGGTGAACTCTACGACAGCCGCTTTGGCGCTCGAATGCGCGGCGAAGGCCCCTTCGCCGACCTGCTGGCACAGCGCTTTGCCAAAACCATCAAGCGCCTGGGGCTCAATCACCGGGAAGGCTTTGACCTGGACTGCAATGCCTTTTGTCCGCCCGGTCGCCAAATGTCGTTGATTTGAGGACAATTGGCCTAAGGTTGAGTACTGAACATCGCGCTCACGCCTTAGGTTGGTCACGTTTTTTGTGACCTGGAACACGCATTCTAGAGCGTTTTATTCAGTTTCAATTAAGATTCGGCCGCTACCTTGTTCATCGAGTGACTGATGGGTCGAGATGTTTGGCCTGGATGTTTTTTAACCAGCCACTGGCTTCACACCGGACCACACGGGATGACTCCCTGAGCCCGCCAATGAGGATGAATTGATGAGTGACAAGGATAAACAGCCGTTGGCTGCGTCGGCTTCAGCCCAACCCGAGGCCGAAACCGCCGATGCAGCGTTGAAGCATATCGTTGACGGCTTTTTGCATTTTCATCATGAGATCTTTCCTCAGCAGGAAGAGCTCTTCAAGAAACTCGCCACGGCCCAGCGGCCACGAGCGATGTTCATCGCCTGCGCCGATTCGCGCATCGTTCCTGAGTTAATCACACAAAGCTCCCCGGGCGACCTGTTCGTGACCCGTAACGTCGGCAACGTTGTGCCGCCTTACGGGCAAATGAACGGTGGTGTTTCCACGGCCATCGAGTACGCCGTGCTGGCTCTGGGGGTGCATCACATCATCATCTGCGGGCATTCCGACTGCGGCGCCATGCGCGCGGTACTCAACCCGGACAGTCTGGAGAAAATGCCCACGGTCAAAGCCTGGCTGCGTCATGCCGAAGTGGCCAAGACCATGGTGCAGGAGAACTGCAACTGCTCTAACGAAAGCGAAAGCATGCACATCCTCACCGAGGAGAATGTGATCGCCCAATTGCAGCACCTGCGTACCCATCCGTCGGTTGCCTCGCGCATGGCCAACGGTCAGCTGTTTATCCACGGCTGGGTCTACAACATCGAAACCAGCGAAATCAAAGCGTACGACGCCGATCAAGGCTGTTTCCTGCCGCTCAATGGCAGCCTGCCAATTCCCGTGGCGACGCCCAAAGCGCGCTTCTAAATCCTCCTAAATCGTTGTGTGGTTTAGCCGAGGCTGCCGTTCAGGCAGCCTGGCTTTGCCATGCCTGAAGAAAACTTCGGGAGACTCACCATGCGTGCTGCTCGACTCAAAGCTGTTCTGCCACGGGAGCTGTTGGCTTCGGTGGTCGTGTTTCTGGTCGCCCTGCCCCTGTGCATGGGCATCGCCATTGCCTCGGGGTTGCCACCCGCCAAAGGCCTGATCACCGGCATCATCGGCGGTCTGGTGGTCGGCTGGTTGGCCGGCTCGCCGCTGCAAGTCAGTGGCCCGGCGGCGGGTCTGGCCGTTCTGGTCTTCGAATTGGTCCGCCAACACGGTATCGCCATGCTTGGGCCTATCCTGTTACTGGCGGGTTTGCTGCAACTGGTGGCGGGCCGATTGAAGCTGGGATGCTGGTTTCGGGTGACGGCGCCTGCGGTGGTGTACGGCATGCTGGCCGGGATTGGTGTGCTGATCGTCCTGTCCCAAGTGCATGTCATGCTGGATGCCGTGCCCAAACCCTCGGGCCTCGATAACCTCGCAGCCTTCCCGGCGGCGCTGGCTCAGGCATTGCCCACGTTTGGCTGGCAAGCCGGTTTGCTCGGGTTGTCGACGATTGCTGTCATGTGGCTGTGGGAAAAATTCCGTCCGCAATCCCTGCGCTTCATTCCCGGGGCGCTACTGGGTGTCGGTCTGGCCACGCTTGCCAGCCTGGTGCTGGCGTTGCAGGTCAAACGGGTTGAGGTACCGGCCAACCTGACGGAGGCTATCGACTGGCTGAAGCCGGCGGACCTGCTCAACCTGGCCGATCCGACATTGCTGATCGCGGCGTTTGCCGTGGCCTTTATCGCCAGCGCCGAAACCTTGCTCTCAGCCGCGGCGGTTGATCGCATGCACAGCGGCCAGCGCTCGGACTTCGACCGGGAATTGTCGGCGCAAGGTATCGGCAACATGTTGTGTGGCCTGCTTGGGGCATTGCCGATGACCGGCGTTATCGTGCGCAGTTCGGCGAATGTTCAGGCCGGAGCAACCACGCGGTTTTCGACCATATTCCACGGCCTGTGGCTGCTGGCGTTCGTGCTGTTGCTGTCCAGCGTCCTGCAAAGCATTCCGGTGGCAAGCCTGGCGGGTGTGCTGGTGTACACCGGTTTCAAACTGGTGGATCTCAAGGTCTTTCGGGGGTTGGGCCGGTACGGTCGGGCGCCGATGTTCACTTACGCGGCAACCGCGTTGGCCATCGTTTTTACCGACCTGCTGACGGGCGTGTTGATTGGCTTTGGCCTGACCCTGGTGAAACTGGCGCTGAAAGCCTCGCGCTTGAAGATCAGCCTGATCGACCTGCCCCGGGAAGGGGAAATGGAGTTGCGCCTGGTGGGCGCGGCGACCTTCCTCAAAGTACCGGCGCTGACCCAGGTGCTGGGCAGCATTCCGGTGGGTACGACGGTGCATGTGCCGCTCAATAACCTGAGCTACATCGATCACTCGTGTCTGGAGTTACTGGAGGAATGGGGGCGAGCCAATGCGGGCAAGGGTTCGAAGCTGTTGATTGAATCGCGGGGATTGAAGCGTCGGCTTGAGGGGCGGGTGCGGACGAATACCGGCGTCGGCGCGGTTGGCTGAGGTACCTGTGTGGGAGCGGGCTTGCTCGCGAAAGCGGCGTGTCAGTCGATATCAACGTTGAATGATTGACCGCATTCGCGAGCAAGCCTGCTCCCACAGGTTTCAGGAATCAAGCCGCCGGCTGATCCAGTTCCAGGCCTACGCCCAGGCGGCGGGACATGCACGGCCAGCGTTTCCATGCGGCACCGGTGTCCGGGCTGCTGAGCTTGTCGCGGTAGGTTTCCACCGACTCCAGGGCAAAACTCTCTTCGTTGAGCATCTCGTCGATGGCGTGATGCACCGCCTCATCCAGTTGGTTGGCGAACTCCTCACCGATCAATTGGTGAGCAATCAGGTTGGCGACAGTCATGTCCAAGGGGATCAGTGGCTGGCCGAAATGCTTGATGTACAGGTCGTTGACCTCTTCGACAAACCGGTGCGCCAGATAGGCTTCATCCAGCAGGCCGTCGAGCCCGACATGGCCGGCCATGATGGCAGGCGGCTGGAGGAAGTACTGCTCGGCGATTTTCAGCACCGGTTTGATCTGTGACTCAATGCCCGCTTCCTTGGCGACTTCATTGGCTGCATCCAGCAGATCGGGCACTTCTTCGATGTAGGCGGCGACAAATCGCGTCAGCACGCCATTGGCGTCCGCTTCCGGCAATTGGATCGCCGGGTGTAGGTGAGGCAGCTTACTTTCCAGCTGACGCGTCAGCAGGCCGGTCTCGGCTTCGTGTTGTTGGGCTTTTTGGATCTGCTCGCGCAATGCGGCGGTGTTCATGAAAACTCCAGGAAACAAGGCAATGAAATAGGGAAGACATAACTTAGCTGGCTTACGAAAAATGCTAAGACGCATTTGTCATAATTATTTCATCCTTGAGACGGCCCCGTTATATCGGTTTGCCACCACTCGTCTGCATCCTTCTCCATTCGTGCCCTGCAAAGCAAGTTAATGCTGTTTCAGATGATTTACGCCTTCGCATTGCGAGGTCAGAGGTGCTGTCTATACTCGGGGTGGAATGGAGTTAGCTGATGACGCCCGACTGCATATGCAGCAAGGCCCGGTGCTCAAGTTCGTAGTCTGATGCAGCCGCTCCCTTGCCGCAGGTGAAAGCCGGCGGGATAACAAGAACGATAAGGGGAACCCGCAATGATGCGACATCCACATGTCTGGATGGGCCTCCTGTTGTGGTCGATTTTCAGTCAGGCGCAAGCGGCCTGGACTGTGAATATGGCGCCTGGAGCGACTGAAATCAGTCACGCAGTATTCGACCTGCACATGACCATTTTCTGGATCTGTGTGG
Organism: Pseudomonas sp. GW456-E7; assembly: GCF_059424105.1. Lineage (NCBI taxonomy): Bacteria > Pseudomonadati > Pseudomonadota > Gammaproteobacteria > Pseudomonadales > Pseudomonadaceae > Pseudomonas > Pseudomonas sp. GW456-E7. The sequence goes on from NZ_JBWKZB010000059.1 coordinate 26,270, forward strand.
TGATCGGCATCATCGTTTTTGGTGCCATGTTCTGGTCGATGATTCTCCACCGCCGCTCGACCGGGCAGGTGGCCGCCAAATTTCATGAAAGCACCACCGTCGAAATCCTCTGGACCATCGTGCCCTTCCTGATCCTGGTGGCCATGGCGGTTCCCGCTACCGCGACCCTGATCAAGATGTACGACGCCAGCGAGCCGGAGATCGATATCCAGGTCACTGGCTACCAGTGGAAGTGGCACTACAAATACCTGGGCCAGGACGTCGAGTTCTTCAGCAACCTGACCACCCCCCAGGATCAAATCCACAACAAGGAAGCCAAGAGTGAGCACTACCTGCTCGAGGTCGACAAGCCATTGGTGCTGCCGGTCGGCACCAAAGTGCGCTTCCTGGTGACCTCCGCTGACGTGATCCACTCCTGGTGGGTGCCGGCATTCGCGGTCAAGCGCGATGCGATACCCGGGTTCGTCAATGAAGCCTGGACCCGCATCGACAAGCCCGGCATCTACCGTGGCCAGTGCGCCGAGTTGTGCGGCAAGGATCACGGCTTCATGCCGACCGTGGTCGAGGTCAAGGAAAAGGCCGATTACGAAAAATGGCTGGCCGATCGCAAGGTCGAGGCCGCGCAGCTCAAAGAGCTGACCAGCAAGGAATGGACCCTCGACGAGCTCAAGGAGCGCGGCGACAAGGTCTATCACACCACTTGCGTGGCCTGTCACCAGGCCGAAGGCCAGGGCCTGCCGCCGATGTTCCCGGCACTCAAGGGCTCGAAAATCGCCACCGGACCGAAAGCAGATCACCTGAGCATTGTCTTCCACGGCAAGCCTGGCACTTCCATGGCCGCGTTCGGCAAACAGCTCTCGGAAGTCGATATCGCAGCGGTCGTGACCTATGAACGTAACGCCTGGGGCAACAACAAGGGCGACATGGTCACGCCAAAAGAAGTGCTGGAGCTGAAACAGGCGGAAAGCAAATGACCCGGTCTATTGCGCACGTAAGGAACCGGTCGGGGCTACGGACCCCGACCTGCCCAGCCCATCTGTTTGCAGGAGACAGGACATGACTGCTGTAATCGATGAACATGTTCATACCGCCACCGACCACGCCCACGGCCCCGCCAAAGGCCTGATGCGATGGGTGCTGACCACCAACCACAAGGACATCGGCACCCTGTATCTGTGGTTTGCGTTTTCCATGTTCCTGCTCGGCGGTTCGTTCGCGATGGTGATTCGCGCCGAGCTGTTCCAGCCGGGGCTGCAGATCGTCCAGCCGGAATTCTTCAACCAGATGACCACCATGCACGGTCTGGTGATGGTCTTCGGCGCGGTGATGCCGGCCTTCGTCGGCCTCGCCAACTGGATGATCCCGCTGATGATCGGCGCGCCGGACATGGCCCTGCCGCGAATGAACAACTTCAGCTTCTGGCTGTTGCCGGCGGCGTTCCTGATGCTGGTGTCGACCCTGTTCACCGCCGGTGGCGGGCCGAACTTCGGCTGGACGTTCTACGCGCCGCTGTCGACGACCTACGCACCGGAAAGCGTGACCTTCTTCATCTTCGCCATTCACTTGATGGGGATCAGCTCGATCATGGGGGCGATCAACGTGATCGCCACCATCCTAAATCTGCGCGCCCCCGGCATGACGCTGATGAAAATGCCGTTGTTCGTCTGGACCTGGCTGATCACAGCGTTCCTGCTGATCGCGGTGATGCCGGTGCTGGCGGGCTGCGTGACCATGATGCTGATGGACATCCACTTCGGCACCAGTTTCTTCAGCGCTGCCGGTGGCGGTGACCCGGTGCTGTTCCAGCATGTGTTCTGGTTCTTCGGCCACCCCGAGGTGTACATCATGATCCTGCCGGCCTTCGGTGCCGTCAGCTCGATCATTCCGGCCTTTTCGCGCAAGCCGCTGTTCGGCTACACCTCGATGGTCTATGCCACGGCGAGTATCGCGTTCCTGTCGTTCATCGTTTGGGCGCACCACATGTTCGTGGTCGGCATTCCGCTGGTGGGCGAGCTGTTCTTCATGTACGCCACCCTGTTGATTGCGGTGCCAACGGGCGTGAAGGTGTTCAACTGGGCCAGCACCATGTGGCAGGGCTCGCTGACCTTCGAGACACCGATGCTGTTTGCCGTGGCGTTCGTGATCCTGTTCTCCATCGGCGGTTTCTCCGGACTGATGCTGGCTATCGCCCCGGCGGACTTCCAGTACCAGGACACCTACTTCGTAGTCGCGCACTTCCATTACGTGCTGGTACCGGGGGCGATCTTCGGGATCTTCGCCTCGGCCTATTACTGGTTGCCGAAATGGACTGGCCACATGTACGACGAAACCCTCGGCAAGCTGCATTTCTGGCTGTCGTTCATCGGCATGAACCTGGCCTTCTTCCCTATGCACTTTGTGGGGCTGGCGGGCATGCCGCGACGGATTCCGGACTACAACCTGCAGTTCGCCGACTTCAACATGGTGTCGTCGATCGGCGCATTCATGTTCGGGGCCACGCAGATCTTCTTCCTGTTCATCGTGATCAAGACCATTCGCGGCGGCCCGCCGGCACCGGCCAAACCGTGGGATGGAGCTGAAGGCCTGGAGTGGAGCATCCCGTCGCCAGCGCCGTATCACACCTTCACCACGCCGCCGGAAGTGAAATGAACGCCTGCCCCTTTGTAGGAGCGAGCTCGCTCGCGATGGTCGTCAACGATAACGCTGGCAACCTGACACCCCGCGGCGCTCTCCAGTTTTTCGCGAGCAGGCTCGCTCCTACAGGGGTTGGCGTAGAGGTTCAAAACCATGGCTGACTCGATTTCAATGAAGAAACTGGTCACGCGCCTGCTGACGGTGGTGGTGGCAATGTTTGTGTTCGGGTTTGCGCTGGTGCCAATCTACGACGTGATGTGCAGGGCCTTCGGTATCAATGGCAAGACAGCCGGGCAGTACGAGGGGGAGCAGACGGTCGACACCTCGCGGCAGGTGCGTGTGCAGTTCTTGTCGACCAATACCGCCGATATGCCATGGGATTTTTACCCCAAGCATGACGAGCTGACCGCTAACCCGGGGGCGGTGAACGAGATGATCTTCATCGCCCACAACCCTACCGATAAGCCGATGAGTGCCCAGGCAGTGCCGAGCATCGCGCCAAGCTCCGCGGCGGCGTACTTCCACAAGACCGAATGTTTCTGCTTTACCCAGCAAGTGCTGCAGCCCGGTCAACGGATCGAGATGCCGGTACGTTTCATCGTTGACCGTGACATGCCCAAGGATGTGAAGCACCTGACGCTGTCTTACACGCTGTTCGATATCACCGCCCGACATCCACCGGTAGCTGTAAACACTGGCGGCTGAGCGTGCCCGATAAGGAGAACAATAAATGGCAACTCATGAGCATTATTACGTACCGGCCCAGAGCAAATGGCCAATCATCGCCACGGTCGGCATGTTCGTCACGGTGTTTGGCCTGGCCACCTGGTTCAACGATCTGAAAGCGGCGCGCCCGGAATCCCATGGGCCACTGATCTTTTTCGTCGGCGGGTTACTGCTGGCCTACATGCTGTTCGGTTGGTTCGGCACGGTGATCAAGGAAAGTCGCGGCGGCTTGTACAGCGCGCAAATGGATCGCTCGTTCCGCTGGGGCATGAGCTGGTTCATTTTCTCGGAAGTAATGTTCTTCATCGCCTTTTTCGGCGCACTGTTTTATGTGCGTCACATCTCCGGGCCGGCGCTTGGCGGTGAAGGCGCCAAAGGCGTCGCGCACATGCTGTGGCCGAACTTCCAGTTCACCTGGCCGCTGCTGGACAACCCCGACTCGAAACTGTTTCCGCCACCCAAGGAGGTCATCAGCCCCTGGGGCCTGCCGCTGCTCAACACTGTGTTGCTGGTGAGCTCCAGCGTGACTGTGACCATCGCCCACCACGCCTTGAAAAAGGGCCATCGCGGCGCACTGAAACTCTGGCTGGCGCTCACCGTAGTGTTGGGCTGTGCATTCCTCATCTTCCAGGCCGAAGAGTACATGCACGCCTACCGCGAACTGGGTCTGACCCTGGGTTCGGGCATCTACGGCGCGACCTTCTTCATGCTCACCGGGTTCCACGGCGCCCACGTGACCATCGGCACCATCATCCTGTTCGTGATGCTGATGCGGGTCATGCGCGGGCACTTCGACAGCGAGCACCAGTTCGGCTTCGAAGCGGCGAGCTGGTACTGGCACTTCGTGGATGTGGTGTGGATCGGGTTGTTCGTTTTCGTCTATGTGCTTTGAAGCAGCTTGAAGCTAAAAGCTTGAAGCTTTGAGCTACCACGGCACGTGGGACACCAGCTGGCCGCTGAAAAACCCCCAGGTGATCAGACCGAGGGTAATGGCGGCCAGCGTGACACGCACACTCAAGGCAATGACGAGGCGGTTTGAGCTGCTGTCGTCCTTGACCAGAAAAAACAGGCCGCTGAACAGGCTGACAACCGTGGCAATCAGCATCAGGACGATGGCTGCTTTGAGCATGGTGAGACTCCGGGGGACAAGCGATGCACTTGAGTATAGCTATCGCGATGACCGACTTTCTGGCAATGCCATGAAGCGCTTTCGGCCGGGTATCGTGCCAACGCTGGTGGTCGCGCTGTTGCTGCCGCTACTGGTGTCCCTGGGGTTCTGGCAATTGAGCCGGGGCGCGGAGAAAAGCGCGCTGCTGCAAACCTACGCCGAGCGCCGGGCCGCCGAGCCGATGGCCAGCACCGAGCTGCAATACACCGCTGACCCGGCTTTCCGCCGGGTTCGCCTGCATGGCCGCTTCGATGCCGAACACAGCCTGCTGCTGGACAACAGTCAACGTAACGGCAGGGTCGGCGTCGAGCTGTTGCAACCCTTTCATGATCAGGCCAGCGGGCTCTGGCTGCTGGTCAATCGCGGCTGGCTGCCCTGGCCGGAGCGCCGCACACCCGTGCAATTCAAGACACCTGTCGAGGCAGTCAGCCTCGACGCGTGGGTCTACGTCTCCCCCGGCGCGCCGTTTCAGTTGCATGCAGACCCGGCGACAGCGACGTGGCCGAAGCTGATTACGGCCGTTGAACCGGCCAGTCTCTGGAAGACGCTGAACCGCGAAGGCTTTGCCTTTGAGCTACGCGCCGAAACCGCTTCGGCCACCTATCAGGCCGACTGGCCGGTGGTCGCCACGGGCCCGGAAAAACATATCGCTTATGCCGTGCAGTGGTTCGCCATGGCGATCGCCCTGTTCGGTCTTTATCTCTATCTCGGCTGGCACAACGCAAAGGAGAAACACCATGGGAGCGGCCATGAATCCACCCAGCATGTCTGAGGCGAAACCTTCGGTGAACCGGCGCAAGGGCCGTATGCAACTGCTGCTGATCCTGCTCGGGGTGATCGGTCCGATGATCCTTGCCACCGGCATGTACAAGCTGAATTTCTGGGTACCCGAGGGCCGCAGTTATCACGGCGAACTGATCGGCAACGGTCAGACCCGCGCGGACATCGGCGTGCAGGCCCAGGAAGAGCGTTGGCAGATCCTGGTGACCGCGCCCAAGGATTGCGCGGTGGACTGCCAGCAACTGGTGTATCTGGCGCGGCAGATCCAGATCGGCCTCGGCCGCGATGCGTCCCGTGCCAGCCATGCATTGGCCGCCGCGCAGGCGCTGAACAGCGATTACGAGACTAAACTTCAACGCGAGTACCCGCAGTTGCAACGCTATTCACTGGACTTGCCTGCCTACACAAAAGGCGCTCAGAGCAACGACGCGCCGCACCTGTGGATCATCGACCCCCACGGCAATCTGGTGCTGCGCTACGACCCGTCGGTGAAGGGCAAGGACCTGCTGAACGATCTGCGCCACCTGCTGAAACTGTCGAACATCGGATAAGGGCATCGTCATGGCCAAGCCTGGATTTCGCCTCGCGTTGTTTGCCACCTTGCTGGCACTGATTGTGGTGTTGCTCGGCGCCTACACCCGCCTGACCCACGCCGGCCTCGGCTGCCCGGACTGGCCAGGCTGCTACGGTTTCATCAGCGTGCCGAAAAGCGAAGCCCAGCTGGCCCATGCCGAATTGCACTTCCCGGACGCTCCGGTCGAGGCCCACAAAGGCTGGAACGAGATGATCCACCGCTACTTCGCTGGCACGCTGGGTGTGTTGATCGCGGTGTTGGCCGGTCGTGCGTGGTTGCATCGCCGTCATCCGGGGCAACCGGTGAAGTTGCCATTGTTTCTGTTGGCGGTGGTCGTTGGCCAAGCCGCGTTCGGTATGTGGACGGTAACGCTCAAGCTCTGGCCGCAGGTGGTCACCGGGCATTTGCTTGGCGGCTTCGCGACCTTGAGCCTATTGTTTCTGCTGACCTTGCGCCTGTCCGGCGTACTGCCGGCGCTGACCGTGCCACGACGTCTGCAGCACTGGGCGACGGCGGGGCTGTTGCTGGTGATCGGGCAAATCGCCCTCGGTGGCTGGGTCAGTTCCAACTACGCCGCAGTGGCCTGCATCGATTTTCCAACCTGTCACGGCCAATGGCTGCCGCCTGCCGATTTTGCCAATGGCTTTCATCTGACCCAACACATCGGGCCGAATTACCTCGGCGGGCAACTGGACAGCGACGCCCGTACGGCCATCCACCTGACCCATCGCATCGGTGCCTTGCTGGTCACCCTGGTGTTGCTCGGCCTGGCCTGGCAATTGAAGGCGGTCGGCATGACGCGCCTGGCAGGCCTGGTGCTGATCGCCCTTGGTGCACAAATCACCCTGGGTATCAGCAACGTGTTGTTCCATCTGCCGCTGCCGGTGGCCGTCGCGCATAACGCGGGCGGTGCCGCGCTGTTGCTGACCATGGTGCTGGTCAATTACCACGCTCGAACCAGTCTGGTCCGGGTCAAGCAGCCAACGCGCTGGCGCTTCAGCCTGCGTAAACACTCAGCCGGGCCCATAACAATAAAAGGAGAGATGCCATGGCGATTCTGATCGGCGAACGTCCCAGTCAGGCGATCTGGCGTGACTACCTGGAGCTGACCAAACCCAAAGTCGTGGTGCTGATGCTCATCACTTCACTGGTGGGGATGTTCCTCGCGACCCGTGCCGGGGTGCCGTGGACGGTGCTGGTATTCGGCAACCTGGGCATCGCCCTGTGTGCCGGTGGTGCCGCGGCGGTCAATCATGTGGTGGACCGGCGCATCGACGCGGTGATGGCGCGCACCCACAAACGGCCGCTCGCCGAAGGCCGGATTTCTCCGACTGCTGCGCTGACGTTCGCGCTGGTATTGGCGGCCCTCGGGCAAGCCATGCTGCTGGCGTTTACCAACCCGCTGACCGCATGGCTGACTCTCGCCTCGCTGCTCGGCTATGCGGTGATCTACACCGGATTCCTCAAGCGTGCGACCCCGCAGAACATTGTCATCGGCGGTCTGGCCGGTGCCGCGCCGCCCTTGCTCGGCTGGACCGCCGCCACCGGTCATGTCAGCGCCGAACCGCTGCTGCTGGTGCTGATCATCTTCGCCTGGACCCCGCCGCACTTCTGGGCGCTGGCGATCCATCGCAAGGAGGAATACGCCAAGGCCGACATCCCGATGCTGCCGGTCACCCATGGCGAGCACTACACCAAGATTCATATCCTGCTGTATACCTTTGCGCTGCTCGCCGTCAGCCTGATGCCCTACGTGATCCACATGAGCGGTATGCTCTACCTGGTCTGTGCGCTCGGGCTGGGCGCGCGCTTTCTGCAATGGGCCGTGGTGTTGTACCGTGGCACTCGGCCGCACGCGGCGATCAACACGTTCAAGTACTCTATTTACTACTTGTTCCTGCTGTTTATCGCCCTGCTCGTAGACCACTACTTACTGTTGAACCTATGACTCGAACCCAGAAAACCGTCTTCATCCTCGTCGCCCTGGTCGCACTGATCCTGGGCCTGACCGTCAACAAGGTACTGTCCGGGAAAAACCAGGGCGACCCGACGGCACTGATCGACGCCGGTATCATTTTGCTGCCGCAGAGCCGCAATCTGCCGGACGTGACGATGACCAATCAGGACGGCCAGCCGGTCGCGATCAATGAATTGAAGGGTAAGTGGAGCCTGCTGTTCTTCGGCTACACCTTCTGCCCGGACGTCTGCCCGACCACCCTCGCCCAGCTGCGACAGATCAAGAGCGAGTTGCCGCCCGAGGCGGTGGACAAGCTGCAGATCGTGCTGGTCAGCGTCGACCCCCATCGCGACACGCCCCAGCAGCTCAAGCAGTACCTGGGCTACTTTGACCCGCAGTTTGTCGGCTTGGCGCCAAAGTCGACCGATGAGCTGCAAAAGGTCTCCAACGCGGTGAGCATTCCGTTCATTCCGGCGGACACCAACAAGCCAAACTACACGGTCGACCACAGTGGCAACCTCGCGGTGATCGGGCCGGACGGCACGCAGCGCGGCTTCATCCGGGCGCCGTTGAACAACGCGAAGCTGGTGGCGCAATTGCCGGTGATGCTCAAGCGCAACTAAGTGACACAAAACCCTGTGGGAGCGGGCTTGCTCGCGAAGGCGGTGGTTCAGCCGACATTGATAGTGGCTGACACACCGCCTTCGCG
>NZ_JBWKZB010000060.1:0-30414 GCF_059424105.1 Pseudomonas sp. GW456-E7
TGGCCTGCCAGCGATGGTCGTTAACGATTACGCGGGTGAACTGGATGAACGCGGCGCACTTGAGTCCATCGCCAGCAGGCTGGCTCCTACAGTAGTTTCAGCGTGGGCAGGGGCCTTTGTGGGAGCTGGCTTGCCAGCGATGGTCGTTAACGATAACGCGGGTGAACTGGATGAACGCGGCGCACGGGAGTCCATCGCCGGCAAGCCGGCTCCTACATGTGTGTGCTCGACTCAGGATTCTTTCGGGCCGGCGACAGGTTTTGCCGTGGATTGTTTTTGCGCACGCCATGAAGCCGGCGGCATCCCGAACTGGCTGATAAACCACCGCGTAAACGAACTCGCCATCGAATACCCAAGCATGTCGGCAATCCGACTCAACGAGTAGTTCGGGTTGTCCAGGTAACGCAGCACCAGGTCTCGGCGCACGTCGTTGATCACGTCGTTGAAGGCGCAGCCGTCGTCCTTGAGGCGGCGTTGCAGGGTGCGTACGTTCATGCCCTGGCTCTGGGCGACCTGTTCGATGGTGGCGCGCCCCATGGGCAGCAGCAGGTAGATCGCCTTTCGTACTTCGAACAGCATCGAGGTGCCTTCGTGGCCCTGCAGCGAGTCGAGGTAGCTCTGGGCGTAGCGGGCCATGGCCGGGTCGGCGTTGGGGTTGGTCATGTCGAGGCTGATGTCGGGGCAGACGATGCCGTTGAACTCGCTGCCGAACTCCAGTTTGCAGCCAAACAGCCGGCGGTGCAGGTGCAGGTTGTCCGGTGCCTGGTGCATGAAGTTGACGCTGTAGGGATGCCAGTGTGAGCCCAGCAGGGCCGAGCACAGCCTGAACATCACACCGATGGCCAGCTCCGTGGCCTGGCGGCTGGGCATGGGCGTTTCGGTGACCACCTCTTCGCGAATGATCACCATCTTGCCGGCCTCTTCGATGAAAATGGCCAGCGAGTCGTTCATCAGGTGTCGGTAATCCACCACGACCTGCAAGGCATCGCGCAGGGTGCGCTGGTGGCTGAGCAGCAGGCTGACCACGCCGAAGTCCGAGAGCTGGCGCGACTCGGCCATGCTCAGGCCGAAGGTCTGGCAACCGCTGGCGGCGGCGGAGTCTTCCAGCAGGCGTACGGCGGCATCGATCTGGATGCGGTGTTCAGGGGCTTGCAGTTGGGCCCTGCTCAGGCCGACAGCGGCCAGCACGTCGCGCGGGTTGAAACCCAGGTACTGGGTGACCTCAAGGTAGTTGGTCAAGACGGCGGCGCGAACAAGCTTGGTCATGCGAGGGCTTCCCTGTGCCGGTGGTGATTGGCGTGAGCGTGGCGACTATATCCAGCGTATCAACAGTTGAACAGTTGTCATGTCGTTGATGGTTTTCATGCTGTGCGCTCACCCATCTTCTACGCTGCATGGAGCCATCGGCGCTCATCCGTTGATTACAGTGACCCTGCGCCAACCTGCGGGGTTTTTAGACCGGCGGTCACGCGTCTGAGTGTCCGACAATTTGTCATCAAAAGAAAAGTGCCTGACGTCCAATGTAAAGCGCTTCGGGTGGGCTCAATTTAATGTCGACCCTACAAAAAGCCCCTGGCGAAAACAGCCAGTCGAGTTATCGAGAAAGCGAAGGTGTTGACCGTGGACAAACTGCAAACTGCCGCCACCGTTCTGATCGTTCCAGGTCTGCGCGAGCACGTGACCGAACATTGGCAAACGTTGCTGCAAGCCAGGCTGAGCAACGTGCGTAGCGTCCCGCCGCTGGAGACCGACAAGCTCGATTGCATGGCTCGCGTGCGGGCCATCCAGCACGAACTCGAACAGATCGACGGGCCGGTGATTCTGGTGGCCCACAGTGCCGGCGTACTGATGGTCGCGCACTGGGCTGCGCACTACAGCCGTCCGATCAAGGGCGCTTTGCTGGCCGCACCACCGGACCTCGATGCGGTCTGGCCGGCAAACTATCCATCCTCCGAAACCCTGCGCAGCCAGGGCTGGAATCCACTGCCACAAGGCCCGCTGCCATTTCGCAGCATCGTGGCCGGCAGCACCAACGATCACCTTGCCACGCTGCCTGCGGTCACCCGCATGGCAGAAGGCTGGGGCGCCGAATTGCTCAATCTGGGCGATGTCGGTCACCTCAATCCGGCCGCAGGATTTGGCCACTGGCCGCAAGCCGAAGCACTCATCCTGGAGCTGGACCGCTAGTACAAGGAGCTGGACTGGCAGTACGCCACCGGCATTTGCCCTCATTCCTTAAACGCAAACACGAAGAGGTTTGCGTGAGGGCGGCTGCGCTAAAAACAAATACAAAAAGGCGGAGACAACGCAATGCACAACAACAAGAGTCACGGCTTCACCGCTCCACGCTACACCTTGCTGGCCTCGGCCATTCTCGCGGCAACCGTACCGGTGGCCCATGGGGCCGAAATCGAGACGGGGAATCCGGACTGGAACGTACGGGTGGATAACACCATCAAGTACAACTACGGCGTGCGCACCGAAAGCGCCGACAAACGCATGTTGGGAACGCCGAACAACAACGACGGCGACTACAACTTCCGCAAGGCCGGCACCAACATCACCAACCGTATCGACCTGTTGACCGAAATGGACGTGGTGTACAAGAACGCCATGGGTTTTCGCGTCAGCGCCGCCAGCTGGTACGACAAGGCCTATGACAACACCGGCTCCAATTCCAACCCGTTCGTCAACGGCAACGATGCGCGTTCGGGCCTGATTGCCAACGACCCGCGCCTGGCCGGGGTCACCCATGACAACGTCGGCAACGGCAGCCCGCACCTGAGCAACTATGCCCAGCGCTACTACAGCGGTCCTTCGGGCGAAATCCTCGATGCCTTCGTGTTCTACAGCACCGAAGTGGGCGAGGAGTCGATGTTCAGCGCCAAGGCCGGCCAGCACAACGTGTTCTGGGGCGAGACCATTCTCAACCCGGTGCACTCGGTCAGCTATGGCCAGTCCGGCCTCGACCTGGCCAAGCTCGCCGCGTCGCCGGGTACCGAAGCCAAGGAACTGTTCGTTCCGCGTAACCAGCTGTCGATGACGTTCACCGTCAATCCCGAGCTGACCGTGGGTGCCCAGTATTTCCTCAATTGGGATGCCGCGCGCCTGCCGGAAGCGGGCACCTATTACGGTGGTTCCGACCTGGTCGGCTTCGGCGCGCAATCGTTCCTGTTGGGCAACACCAACGCCGTGGTACCGGGCAGCCCGCTGGGTTGTGGCCTGGCGCCGTGCAACGCCTTGACCAATGTGCGTCGCGGCAAGGACCTGACACCGCATGACAGCGGCGACTGGGGCGTCATGGCCAAGTGGTCGCCGGCGTGGCTGGATGGCACCCTCGGCGTTTACTACCGCGAAACCTCGGAAATCCTGCCGCAAGCCTATCTGGACGCCAGGGGCATTACCTCGGCCAACCCGAACGGCACCCGTCCGGCGGGGCAAGTGCCTGCGGTGATCAACACCCTCAATTCGCTGGACACCGCCACCTATCAACTGGCCTATGCCGACAACATCAAGATCCTTGGCCTGAGCCTGTCCAAGGATGTCGGCGGGATCAGCGTCGGTTCGGACCTGAACGTCCGCCACAACATGCCGCTGGCCAGTATCCCGGCGATCGTCAGTACCCGCAGCCCGCTGGGCCTGGGTCAAGGTCTGGGTCTGCTGCCTGCACGTACGGACGCCACCGGTGTGGTCTACGACACCCCGAGCCGTGGCGACAGCATGAGCGCCACAGGCGACACCTTGCACTGGACGCTCAACGGTCTGATGACCCTGCCGAAAACCGCGGTGTTCGATCAGGCCACCGTGCTGGCCGAGCTGTACTACAGCAACCTGCTCAAGCTCGATAGCAAGAACGAAGCACTCTACAAAGGCAAGGACAGCTATCGCGGCATCGACGCGCCGACCCGTGACAACTGGGGCCTGGCAGTCAACTTCACACCGACATGGTACCAGGTGTTTCCCGGTGTCGATCTCAACGCACCGATGTCCGTCAACGTTGGTCTCGACGGTGTGTCGCCGGTCTCCGGTGGCGGGGCCAAGGACACCGGCAACTATGCCGTGGGCGTGGGCGCCATTGTCTACAACAAATACTTTGTCGACCTGAAGTACGTGGACTCCTTTGGCCAGACCGACAAGTGCAACGTCAGCGGCGTGAGCACCGGCCCGAACGGCGGCGACGGCTCCACCCCGAACGCCTTCAGCGGCAACGAAAACTACGCCTGCTACGCCGGCGGCTACTCGTCCTTCTCCGGCGGTGGTGCCACGACCGAGGACCGTGGCGCCCTGTACCTGACGATGAAAACAACATTCTGATTCACCACTGATTTGCTCAATGCAAGCAGGAGAATAACAAGATGAAATTTGTACAAACCGTGTTGGCCGCTTCGCTGGCCATGGTCTTCGCCGCCCAGGCACAGGCCGCTGTTTCAGCCCAGGAAGCTGCCAAACTGGGCACCAGCCTGACGCTGGTGGGCGCCGAAAAAGCCGGGAACGCCGATGGCTCCATTCCCGCCTACAACGGTGGCCTGACCACCGCGCCGGCCAGCTTCAAAGCCGGCGACAGCATGCGCCCGGATCCGTTTGCCAGTGAAAAACCGCTGGTGGTGATCGACGGCAAGAACGTCGATCAATACAAGGGCATGCTCACGGCAACCACGGTAGAACTGGCCAAGCGTTTCCCGACGTTCCGTGTCGACGTGTTCCCGACGCACCGCACCGTTTCGCTGCCTCAAGCGATTCTGGACAACGGCGTGAAGAACGCCAGCGGCGCCAAGTCCCTCGAAGGTGGCCTGGCCATCGACAACGTGTTGCCGGGCATTCCGTTCCCGATTCCGCAGTCGGGCAACGAAGCGATGTGGAACTTCCTGTTGCGCTACCAGGGCGTCAGCATCAGCTCCAAGTACGACTCCTGGAACGTCGACTCCGCCGGTGTGCCGAGCCTGGCGACCACAGGGCAGGCGAACATCTCCTACCCGATCTATGAAAACCTCTCGCAGCCGATCAGCAGCGCCGACGTGTACTACCAGATGAAACTGGCGTACACCGGCCCTGCGCGCCGGGCCGGCGAGGCGATCATGCTCAAGGACGCCGCCAACCCGTTGCAACAGCCGCGTCGTGCCTGGCAGTACTTGCCGGGTCAGCGTCGGGTGAAACTGGCGCCGAGCCTGGCGTACGACACGCCTAACCCGGGTACCGCCGGTGCAGGCACCTACGATGACGTGTTCGTGTTCAACGGTGCGCTGGACCGCTACGACTGGAAGCTGGTGGGCAAGCAGGAAATGATCGTGCCTTACAACACCTACAAGCTGACCTACGTCCAGGATCCGAAGTCGCTGACCACCGCCAATCACCTGTCGCCTGACTTCGTGCGCTGGGAAAAACACCGCGTGTGGGTGGTCGAAGGCAACCTCAAGGCCGGTGCCCGTCACATCTACGCCAAGCGCCGCTTCTACCTCGACGAAGACAGCTGGACCGCTCTGGCCTCGGATCAATATGACGCCCGTGGTCAGCTCTATCGTGGTTCCTTCGCCTTCCTGAGCCAGAGCTATGACAAGCAGGTTCCTGACTCGACGCCCTTCATGATCTACGACCTGGTGGGTGGTTCGTACAACATCAACGGAGTGGTCGGTCCTTACGGCGGCATCAAGTACATCGAGCCGCTCTCCAAGGCCCAGTGGTCTTCGGAATCCCTGGCAGGCGCCGGTATTCGCTAAGCCACGATCCACTGTGGGAGCGAGCTTGCTCCGGGCGGCGTTCCGACGATGGACCAGAGGGCGACGCGGGCATCCAGAAAGCACGCGTCATCGTTCACGACCATCGCGAGCAGGCTCGCTCCCACATGACCGGCACGGCGTGAGGTTTTACCGTCAGGCACACGCAAGTGTGCCTCGACGCGGTTTTCCGAAGAGGACGCAGCATGTGTTCGTATAAAAATAATATTGTGCGTTTGGCGTTCGGTGTTGTGCTCGGCCTGTCGCAGGGCATCGCCCAGGCAGCCGAATACGTCGATGTACTGGACCTGCCCGCCAGGGCCAGTGCCTTGGCGATCAACAGCCCGTTGTCCGGCATGACCCGCGCCGGCGGGCGTGTGATTACCGTCGGCCAGCGTGGCCATATTCTGTTTTCCGATGACGCCGGTCAGCATTGGCAGCAGGCCGCCGTGCCGGTCAGCGCCGATCTCACCGCCGTGAATTTTTCAACGCCAGCCCAAGGCTGGGCGGTCGGTAACGACGGTGTAGTGCTGCACAGCAGCGACGCCGGCGCGACCTGGAAGAAGCAACTCGACGGTCGCCAGATCGGCGAATTGCTGATCAAGCATTACACGGCGCTGGCCAAGGCCGAGCCGGGCAACGAGCAATGGCCCCAGTTGGCTATGGAAGGCCAACGACTAGTCGATCAGGGCGCGGACAAACCGCTGCTCGACGTCTGGTTCGCCAACGAAAAAACCGGCTATGTGGTCGGCGTGTTCAACCTGATCCTGCGCACCGACGACGGCGGCCAGACCTGGACGCCATACCAGGACCGCACCGACAACCCGCAGGGTTTCCACCTCAACGCCATCGCCTCCACCGGCGACGCGTTGTACATCGCCGGCGAGCAAGGCCTGTTGCTCAAGTGGGACGACAGCGCCCAACGCTTCAATGCCGTGCCGACGCCGTATCAGGGCAGCTTCTTCGGCGTGCTCGGCAAGCCCGGCGAAGTGCTGGTCTACGGCCTGCGCGGCAACGTGCTGCGCAGCACCGATGGCGGCCAGAGCTGGACTGCGCTGGATAGCGGCCTGCGCGTCAGCATCACCGCGGGCCTGATCGATGCCCGTGGCAATTATCGCTTGTTCACCCAGGGCGGGCAGATGCTGGTCAGCCAGGGGACGGGCGCGCAGATGCATCTGGTGCGGCAACCGGCACCGACGCCGGTCGCCGGCGCTGCCCAGTCCACCGACGGCGCCCTGGTGCTGGCGGGAAGCCGTGGTGCCCGGACGCTGTCCGCCGATCCAGCCCTCGAACCCTAAGAGCGAGAACCCAGACATGGGCAACATCAAACAAGACGCCATGCCGGTGATCCGCGATGTGCGTGATTTCGACCACCGCTCCGGCAACCGCCTGGAACGCCTGGTGTTCAACTTCCGTCCGCTGTTCATGCTGCTGATGGCCCTGGCCACCGTGGTGCTCGGCTACATGGCGGCGACGCGCCTGGAGCTGCGTCCCAGCTTCGAAAAAATGATTCCGCAGAGCCAGCCGTACATCCAGAACTTCCTGGAAAACCGCGCTTCGCTGCGCGGGTTGGGCAACTCGGTGCGGGTGGTGGTGGAGAGCACCCAGGGCGATATTTTCGATCCCGAATACCTCGACGTACTCAAGCAGGTCAACGACCAGTTGTTCCTCACCGAAGGCGTCGACCGCGCCTGGATGAAGTCGCTGTGGAGTCCGGCAGTGCGCTGGACCGAAGTCACCGAGGACGGTTTCCAGGGTGGCCCGGTCATGCCCGACACCTATTCAGGGCAGCCTGAACAGATCGAACAGCTGCGCCAGAACATTTCCCGCGCCGGCATTGTCGGCAGCCTGGTGGCCAGCGACTTCAAGTCGACCATGCTGGTCGTGCCGCTGCTGGACAAAGCCGCCGCCGGTGGCCAGCGCATCAACTACCACGCGTTCTCGCAAATGCTCGAAGAGCAGTTGCGCGACAAGATCGAATACGCCGGCGACAGCGCTGCGCGCAAATCCGGGGTGGAAGGCTCCGGCCATTACAAGGTGCGGGTGATCGGCTTCGCCAAGCTCATGGGCGACCTGATCGACGGCCTGATCCAGGTGATGATGTTCTTCGGTCTGGCGGTCGTCACTTCACTGGCCATCATCTACGCCTACACCCGTTGCGTGCGCAGCACCTTGCTGGTGGTCGGCTGCTCGCTGGTCGCGGTGGTCTGGCAACTGGGCATCGTCGCCTGGCTCGGTTACGCCATCGATCCGTACTCGGTGCTGGTGCCGTTTTTGATCTTCGCCATCGGCGTGTCCCACGCCGCGCAGAAGATGAACGGCATCATGCAGGACATCGCCCGTGGCACCCACAAGCTGATCGCCGCGCGCTACACCTTCCGCCGTCTGTTCATCGCCGGCGTCACCGCATTGCTGGCTGATGCCGTGGGATTTGCGGTGCTGATGCTGATCGACATCCCGGTGATCCAGGACCTGGCGATCACCGCCAGCATCGGTGTCGCGGTGCTGATCTTCACCTCGCTGTTGCTGATGCCGGTGGCGCTGTCCTATGTCGGAGTTGGCGCCAAGGCCGCCGAGCGCGCGTTGAAAATCGACACCCGCGCCGAAAAGCACAAAGGCTTCGGCCGGTTGTGGGACGCGCTCGACCGTTTCACCACCGCCAAGTGGGCCACAGGCGCCGTGCTGGTCGCGGTATTGATGGGCATTGGCGGCTACGTGGTCAGCCTCAACCTGAAGATCGGCGACCTGGAAAGCGGTGCGCCGGAGTTGCGCGCCGACTCGCGCTACAACCGCGACAACGCCTACATCACCCAGCACTACGCGCTGTCCAGCGACCTGTTCGCGGTGATGATCAAGACCGCGCCGGAAGGCTGCCTGAACTACAAGACCCTGGTGCTCGCCGACCGTCTGGCCTGGGAGCTGCAACAGTATCCGGGCGTGCAGGCCACGGCGTCCTTGGTCAACGCGGTACGGCAGATCACCGCCGGCACCTACGAAGGCAACCCCAAGCTCAACAGCATCCAGCGCAACCAGGACGTGCTCAACTACGCCGCGCAGCAAGCCTCGGTCAACTCCCCGGAGCTGTTCAACACCGAGTGCTCGCTGATGCCGGTGATCGCTTTCCTCAAGGATCACAAGGCCGAAACCCTCGATGCCGTGGTGGCGATTGCCGACAAGTTCGCCAAAGAAAACAGCAGCGACGATCGCCAGTTCCTGCTCGCCGCCGGCAGCGCCGGTATCGAAGCGGCGACCAACATCGTGGTGCGCGAAGCCAATCACACCATGCTGCTGTACGTGTACGCGGCGGTGACGCTGTTCTGCCTGATCACCTTCCGCAGCTGGCGGGCCACGCTGGTGGCGCTGTTGCCCCTGGTGCTGACCTCGATCCTCTGTGAGGCCCTGATGGTGGCCATGGGCATCGGCGTGAAAGTCGCGACCCTGCCGGTGATCGCCCTCGGCGTCGGCATCGGCGTGGACTACGCCCTGTACCTGCTCAGCGTGCAACTGCACTTCCAGCGCCAGGGCCTGCCGTTGTCCCAGGCCTACCGCAACGCCGTGTCCTTCACCGGCCGGGTGGTCGGGCTGGTGGGCATCACCCTCGCCGCCGGCGTGGTGTGCTGGGTCTGGTCGCCGATCAAGTTCCAGGCCGACATGGGCATCCTGCTGACCTTCATGTTCCTGTGGAACATGCTCGGTGCGCTGATCCTGATTCCGGCCCTGTCGTATTTCCTGCTGCGCGAACGGGCCCCTCAGCCGGGCTCCGCTAGCGCTGCCGAGAACACTGAATCCACTGAACGTCCGGGCATGCCCCATGCCCTGACCACTTCCGAGTAAGCCAAGATGTCTGAATACAAAGCTCCCCTGCGCGACATGCGCTTCGTACTCAACGAGGTTTTCCAGGTGTCCCGGCTCTGGGCCAGTTTGCCCGGCCTGGCCGACGTGATCGATGAAGAAACCGCCGCTGCCATCCTCGAAGAGGCCGGCAAGATCACTGGCGAAGTCATCGCACCCTTGAACCGCGCCACCGACGAACAGGGCTGTACCTGGAGCAATGGTTCGGTCACCGCGCCAGAGGGTTTTGCCGGGGCCTATCAAGCCTTCGCCGAGGGCGGCTGGGTCGGTGTCGGCGGTGATCCGCAGTACGGCGGCATGGGCATGCCCAAGGCGATTTCGGCGCAGGTCGAAGAGATGGTCAACTCGGCCAGCCTGTCGTTCGGCCTGTACCCGATGCTGACCGCCGGTGCCTGCCTGTCGATCAAGGCCCACGCCAGCGAAGAGCTCAAGCAACGCTATCTGCCAAACATGTACGCCGGCACCTGGACCGGTTCGATGTGCCTGACCGAAGCCCATGCCGGCACCGACCTGGGCCTGATTCGCACCAAGGCCGAACCCCAGGCCGATGGCAGTTACAAGGTCAGCGGCAGCAAGATCTTCATCACCGGCGGCGACCACGACCTGACCGAGAACATCATCCATCTGGTACTGGCGCGCCTGCCGGATGCACCGGCGGGGCCGAAGGGCATCTCGCTGTTCCTGGTGCCCAAGGTGCTGGTCAACGCCGACGGTTCGCTGGGTGAAAACAATGCGCTGTCGTGTGGCTCCATCGAGCACAAGATGGGCATCAAGGCCTCCGCTACTTGCGTGATGAACTTCGATGGCGCCACCGGCTGGATCGTCGACGCGCCGAACAAAGGCCTGGCGGCGATGTTCACCATGATGAACTACGAGCGTCTGGGTGTGGGCATCCAGGGCCTGGCCCAGGGCGAGCGTTCCTACCAGAACGCCGTCGCCTACGCCCGCGACCGTCTGCAAAGCCGTGCGCCGACCGGTGCGCAGAACAAGGACAAGGCCGCCGACCCGATCATCGTGCATCCGGACGTGCGCCGCATGCTGTTGACCATGAAAGCCTTGAACGAAGGCGGCCGTGCGTTCTCCAGCTACGTCGCGTTGCAACTGGACACGGCCAGGTACAGCGAAGACGAAGTCACGCGCAATCGCGCGCAGGAACTGGTGGCGCTGCTGACCCCGGTGGCCAAGGCATTCCTCACCGACATGGGGCTGGAAACCACCTTGCACGGTCAGATGGTCTTCGGCGGCCACGGCTACATCCGTGAGTGGGGCCAGGAGCAACTGGTGCGCGACGTGCGCATCACGCAGATCTACGAAGGCACCAACGGCATCCAGTCCCTGGACCTGGCCGGGCGCAAGATCGTCGGCAGCGGCGGGGCGCTCTACCGCTTGTTCGCCTCGGAAATCCGCAACTTTACCGCTAACGCCGCTGCGGACCTCGACGAGTTCACCAAGCCGTTGAACGCCGCCGTGGACACCCTCGACGAGCTGACCGCGTGGCTGCTGGACCGGGCCCAGGGCAACCCGAATGAAATCGGCGCGGCCTCGGTCGAGTACCTGCACGTGTTTGGCTACACCGCCTACGCCTACATGTGGGCGCGCATGGCCAAGGCCGTCATCAGCGGGGATGCCGAAGACGACTTCTACACCAGCAAACTGGCCACCGCGCGTTTCTACTTCGCCCGGTTGCTGCCGCGTATCCACTCGTTGAGCGCATCGGTCAAGGCCGGTAGTGACTGCCTCTACGAGCTGAAAGCCGATCAGTTCTGATCGAAGGACAAGGAACTCCAACCATGCTGAAAACAAAAATAATTCCGCCTGCCGACGGCGCTTATGCCTATCCCTTGCTGATCAAGCAATTGCTGCTGTCCGGCGTGCGTTACGAGCCGGGCCGGGAAATCGTCTACGCCGACAAACTGCGCTACAGCTACCAGACGCTGAACCAGCGCATTCGGCGCCTGGCCAATGCGCTGACGGCGGCCGGGGTCAAGGCCGGTGACACCGTGGCGCTGCTTGACTGGGAC
The DNA here is from genome assembly GCF_059424105.1 of Pseudomonas sp. GW456-E7. Taxonomy (NCBI): domain Bacteria; kingdom Pseudomonadati; phylum Pseudomonadota; class Gammaproteobacteria; order Pseudomonadales; family Pseudomonadaceae; genus Pseudomonas; species Pseudomonas sp. GW456-E7. The sequence goes on from NZ_JBWKZB010000060.1 coordinate 11,585, forward strand.
AGCCACCGCTACCTGGAATGCTTCTTCGCCGTGCCGATGATCGGCGCGGTGCTGCACACGGTGAACATTCGCCTGTCGCCGGAGCAGGTGCTGTTCACCATGAACCACGCCGAGGATGACCTGGTGCTGGTGCATGACGACTTCCTGCCCCTGGTCGAACAGATTCACGGGCGGCTGGAAACCGTAAAAGGCTACCTGCAGCTCACCGATGACGAGGCGACCGCGACCTCGCTGCCGGTGCTCGGTGAGTACGAGCAGTTGTTGTCCCTGGCCCCGGACCAGTACGACTTCCCGGATTTCGACGAGAACTCGGTGGCCACGCTGTTCTACACCACCGGCACCACCGGCGACCCGAAAGGCGTGTACTTCAGCCATCGGCAACTGGTGCTGCACACCCTGAATGCCGTCGGCACCCTGGGCGTCTATCAGGGCCAGCCGCTGCTGCGTTCCGACGACGTGTACATGCCGATCACGCCGATGTTCCACGTACATGCGTGGGGCGTGCCGTATGTCGCGACCCTGATGGGCATCAAGCAGGTCTACCCCGGCCGCTACGAACCCAATAGCCTGGTCAAGCTGTACCGCGAAGAGAAGGTGACCTTCTCCCACTGCGTGCCGACCATCCTGCAGATGATCCTCAACTGCGAGGAAGGCAAGGCGACCCGTTTCGACGGCTGGAAAATGCTCCTCGGCGGCAGTGCCCTGACGCTTGGCATCGCCAGTGAAGCCAGCGCCAAAGGCATGGTGGTGCACGCCGGCTACGGCATGTCGGAAACCTGCCCGTTGCTGTGCCTGACCTACCTGCGCGACGAGGACCTTCAGCAATCCGCCGAAGCCCAGCTGCCGATCCGCATCAAGACCGGAACGCCGGTGCCGCTGGTCGACCTGAAGATCATCGACGCCGAGGGCAACGACGTGGCCCATGACGGCGAGTCCCTGGGCGAGATTGTGGTGCGCGCGCCGTGGCTGACCCAGGGCTATCTGAAGGCCCCGGACAAAGGCGCGGAGCTGTGGCACAACGGCTGGCTGCACACCGGCGACATGGCCTCGATCGACCAACAGGGCGGCGTGGAAATCAAGGACCGGATCAAGGACGTGATCAAGACCGGCGGCGAGTGGATCAGCTCCCTGGAACTGGAAAGCCTGATCAGCGAACACCCGGGCGTCATGTCCGTCGCGGTGGTGGGCATCGTCGATGAGCAGTGGGGCGAACGGCCCATGGCCATGGTGGTGTGCGAGCCGGGGCAATACCTCGACCGCAAGATCCTCGAGACGCACCTGCAGGCCTTCGTCGACGGCGGCCGCATCAACAAATGGGCGATCCCCAAGCAGTTCAAGTTCGTCGCCGAAATCCCCAAGACCAGTGTTGGCAAGATCAACAAGAAGCTGATCCGGGAAACGGAAGCGAACTGAGGGATAAACCTGACACTGTTGTTGTGGGAGCGAGCTTGCTCGCGATGGACTGGAGAGCGCTGCGTTTAACCAGGAAACACGCGTAATCGTTAACGACCATCGCGAGCAGGCTCGCTCCTACAGGAATCCACCGGCGCCGGGCGGTTTTTGGATAGTCCGGAGGGCGTCATCTTTGTCATAGTCCTGGCTAGAGATGATGCCCCGTTGGTCGCAGTTTTCAGCGCTTGTGCCAAGCTGAACGGGGTATTGAACCGCTGTGCATCAGTCAAACCCCAGGAAGCCCACGACATGAACCTTGCCCGTGCATCAAACGTCCGCCACGAGTTCTACAAGGCCGTCTGGTTCTACTTCAAAGTGGTGTGGCCGATCTTCTCGATACTGCTGCTGGTGATCATTGCGTTCGGCCTCATCATCGCCCACCTGGAAGGGTGGAGCCCGTATGACGGCGTCTACTTCGCCTTCGTGACCGGCCTGACCATCGGCTACGGAGAACTGGTGCCCAAACTGGGCGTGTCACGGGTGCTGGCGATCCTGCTGGGATTCAATGGGGTACTGATGACGGCGACGTTTGCGGCGATCAGTGTCCGGGCGATTGAAGTGACGGTGACGGCGTCACGGAAGGATGTGTAGGAGCGAGCTTGCTCGCGATGGTCGTCAACGATAACGCGTAAATCCTGGATAAACGCGGTGTCCTTGAGTTTTTCGCGAGCAAGCTCGCTCCTACAGGGGTTCAGCCAGCAGGTTGAACCTAAGCCCCCCAACCCGCCCCACTCACCGCCGCCTGCACCAGCGGGTGCAGGTCCGCCCCTTTATGTTCCGTCTGCCAGGCCAGCAATTCCTTGCGCATGCTCGGCGCCCAGTACATCTGCAGATGATTGCGCACGCTGAGCACCGCCTGTTGCTGGTCCGGCTGGCTGGCAAAGTACTGGGCGATCTGGTTGGCCATCTTGATCAGATTGTCCGTACTCATTTGCGCACCTCGGCTTTCTCGGGATGCCGCCGTTCCTTCAGCAGGCGATGTTGCTCATCAGTGAATTCCTGGAAGCGCTTTTGCCACTCCGACGGGTGATACACGCGGCTGACTTCCACCGCTGTGACCTTGTACTCCGGACAGTTGGTGGCCCAGTCGGAGTTGTCGGTGGTGATCACGTTGGCCCCCGATTCCGGGAAGTGGAAGGTGGTGTACACCACGCCCGGGGCGACCCGTTCGGTGATCCGCGCACGCAGCACGGTCTGCCCGGCGCGGCTGCCGATGCCGACCCAGTCACCTTCGTTGATGCCACGGCTCTCGGCGTCGGTCGGGTGGATTTCCAGGCGGTCTTCGTCGTGCCAGGCGACGTTCTCGGTTCGCCGGGTTTGAGCACCAACGTTGTACTGGCTGAGGATGCGCCCGGTGGTCAGCAGCAGCGGATAGCGAGTGTTGACCTTCTCCTCGGTGGGCACGTAGCCGGTGAGCATGAAGCGCCCCTTGCCGCGCACGAATTCCTCGATGTGCATGGTCGGCGTACCGTCCGGTGCCGCGGCGTTGCACGGCCATTGCAGGCTGCCGTGGCGGTCCAGTTCGGCGTAGCTGACGTTGGTGAAAGTCGGCGTCAGGCTGGCGATTTCATCCATGATTTCCGATGGGTGCTTGTAGTTCATCGGGTAACCCAGGGCATTGGCCAGGGCCACGGTGCCTTCCCAGTCGGCCTTGCCGCCCAGCGGGTCCATGACCTTGCGCACCCGTGAAATACGCCGCTCGGCGTTGGTGAAGGTGCCGTCTTTTTCCAGGAACGAGGCGCCCGGCAGGAACACATGGGCGAACTTGGCGGTTTCGTTGAGGAAAATATCCTGCACCACCACGCATTCCATCGCCGACAAAGCGGCGGTGACATGCTGGGTATTCGGATCGCTCTGGGCGATGTCTTCGCCCTGGCAATACAAACCCTTGAAACTGCCGGCCAGGGCCGACTCGAACATGTTGGGGATGCGCAGGCCCGGGTCGGGTTGCAGGGTGACGTTCCACGCCTGTTCAAACTGCGCCCGTACCACTTCGTTGGAGATGTGCCGGTAGCCAGGCAACTCGTGGGGAAAAGAGCCCATGTCGCAGGAACCCTGAACGTTGTTCTGCCCCCGCAACGGGTTCACGCCCACGCCTTCGCGGCCGATGTTGCCTGTGGCCATCGCGAGGTTGGCGATGCCCATGACCGCCGTGCTGCCCTGGCTGTGCTCGGTGACGCCGAGGCCGTAGTAGATCGCCGCATTGCCGCCCGTGGCATACAGACGCGCCGCAGCACGGATATCGGCAGCGGGCACACCGCAGATGGCACCCAGCACTTCCGGCGAGTTCTCCGCACGGCTGACGAACTCGCTCCAATTGGCGAAATCGCTGCCCTCGCAACGGGCGTCGACAAAGGCCTGATTGAGCAACCCTTCAGTGACGATGACATGGGCCAACGCGTTGAGCATGGCGACGTTAGTGCCCGGGCGCAGGGCCAAATGGTATTCGGCGCGGGCGTGCACCGAGTCCACCAGATCAATGCGTCGTGGGTCGATGACGATCAGCCGCGCGCCTTCACGCAGGCGGCGTTTGAGCTGGGAGGCGAACACCGGGTGGGCGTCGCTGGGGTTGGCGCCCATCACCAGGATCACGTCGGCCTGCATCACCGAATCGAAACTCTGGGTACCGGCGGACTCGCCAAGGGTTTGCTTCAAGCCATAGCCGGTCGGCGAGTGGCAGACCCGCGCGCAGGTGTCGACGTTGTTGTTGCCGAAGGCCGCGCGCACCAGTTTTTGCACCAGATAGGTTTCTTCGTTGGTGCAGCGGCTGGAGGTGATGCCACCAATGGAGTCGCGGCCGTATTTCTGCTGCAACCGACGGAATTCGCTGGCGGCGTAGGTCACCGCTTCATCCCAGCTGACTTCCTGCCACGGGTCGTTGATGTGCTTGCGGATCATCGGCTTGGTGATGCGATCCGGGTGGGTGGCGTAGCCCCAGGCAAAGCGCCCCTTGACGCAAGAGTGGCCGTGGTTGGCCTGGCCGTTCTTGTCCGGAACCATGCGCACCAGCTGGTCGCCTTTCATCTCGGCGCGGAACGAGCAGCCCACGCCGCAATAGGCACAGGTGGTGATCACGCTGCGTTCCGGCTGACCGAGTTCGACCACGCTTTTTTCCATCAAAGTCGCGGTCGGGCAGGCTTGCACACAGGCGCCGCAGGACACGCATTCCGAATCGAGGAAGTTATCCCCACCGGCAGCGGCCACCCGGGATTCAAAACCGCGCCCGGTAATGGTCAGGGCAAAGGTGCCCTGGGTTTCTTCGCAAGCGCGCACGCAGCGGTTGCAGACGATGCACTTGCTCGGGTCGTAGTCGAAATAGGGGTTGGAGGTGTCCTTCACATCGGCCAGATGGTTGTCGCCTTCATAGCCGTAACGCACCTCCCGTAGGCCGACCTGACCGGCCACGGTTTGCAGCTCGCAGTTGCCGTTGGCCGAGCAGGTCAGGCAGTCCAGCGGGTGATCGGAGATGTACAGCTCCATGACGTTGCGGCGCAGGGTCGCGAGCTTCGGCGTCTGGGTGTGTACGGTCATGCCTTCAGTGACCGGCGTGGTGCAGGACGCCGGGTAGCCGCGCATGCCATCGATCTCCACCAGGCACATGCGGCAAGAGCCGAAGGCTTCCAGGCTGTCGGTGGCACAGAGTTTCGGAATGGTGGTGCCCAGCAGCGCGGCGGCGCGCATCACCGAAGTGCCTTCGGGCACGCTGATGCTGCGGCCGTCGATGCTCAGGGTGACTTGCACCTGGCTCTCACGGGCAGGAGTGCCGAGGTCGATATCGGTGTTCGGGTCGAAGAGAGTAATCATTGCTCGGCCTCCGAGGGCTGCAAGCCGAAGTCGGCGGGGAAGTGCTTGAGGGCGCTGGCGACCGGAAAGGAAACCATGCCGCCCAACGCGCACAGCGAACCGTATTGCAGGGTGTCGCACAGGTCCTTGAGGATGATCACCTGCTCATCGCGACCGCTCGCGTCCGGCGCTGCCAGCAGGCGGTCGATCACCTCGACGCCACGGGTCGAGCCGATGCGGCACGGCGTGCATTTGCCACAGGATTCCTCGGCGCAGAACTCCATCGCGAAACGCGCCATATGGGCCATGTCCAAGGTGTCGTCCGCCACCACCACACCACCGTGACCGAGCATCGCGCCGATGGCGGCGAAGGCCTCGTAATCCAGCGGCGTGTCGAATTGCGACGGCGGCACCCAGGCGCCGAGCGGGCCGCCCACCTGCGCAGCCTTTAGCGGCCGGCCACTGGCGGTCCCTCCGCCGTAGTCTTCCACCAGTTCCCGCAGGGTCAGGCCAAAGGCCCGTTCCACCAGCCCGCCCTGACGAATATTGCCCGCCAATTGGAAGGGCATGGTGCCCAGGGAGCGGCCCATGCCGTAATCGCGATAGAACTGCGCGCCCTTGGCCAGAATCAGCGGCACCGAGGCCAGGGTCAGCACGTTGTGCACCAGGGTCGGCTGGCCGAACAGTCCCTTCAACGCCGGAATCGGTGGCTTGGCGCGGACGATCCCGCGCTTGCCTTCCAGAGAGTCCAGTAGCGCGGTTTCCTCACCGCAGATGTACGCACCGGCACCGACACGCACTTCCATATCGAAGGCCTGACCGCTGCCGCCGACATTGGCGCCGAGGTAACCGTTCTCCCGGGCAATCTGCAGCGCGTTGCGCAGGGTGGCCACGGCGTCCGGATATTCCGAGCGCACATAGATGTAGCCGTAGGTGGCGCCGACGCAGAGGCCGGCAATGGCCATGCCTTCGATCAGCAGGAAGGGGTCGCCTTCCATCAACATACGGTCGGCGAAAGTGCCGGAGTCGCCTTCGTCGGCGTTGCACACGATGTACTTTTGCGCCGCTTCGGTCGCACGCACCGTGCGCCATTTGATCCCGGCGGGGAAGGCCGCGCCGCCACGGCCACGCAGGCCTGAATCGAACACCGCCGTCGCGGTCTGCTCACCGCCAAGGGTGACGGCCCTGTTCAAACCTTCGAAACCACCGTGGGCCCGGTAATCGTCCAGCGACAGCGGCCGGGTGATCCCGGCGCGGGCGAACAGCAGGCGTTGTTGAGTCTTCAGATAAGGCAATTCTTCCACCAGGCCCAAGGCCAGTGGATGGGCAGACGGCTCGCCTTGCAACGCATCAAGCACGGACGGCACATCGGCAGCGGTCAACGGACCGAATCCAATACGACCTTGCGGGCTATCCACCTCCAGCAGCGGTTCCAGCCAATACAGCCCGCGCGAACTGGTGCGCTGCAGCTCCAGCGGCAGATTGCGCTCCTTGGCTTGAGTGATCAGGGCCGTGGAGACCTCGTCGGCACCCACAGCACGGGCTAGCGAATCACAGGGCAGATAAAGAGTCGGCATCACGCGTCCTCCCGGCAAGCATCGAGCAGGGCATCCAGACGCTCGGCACTGAGCCGCGCATGCACCCGGCCATCCAGCTCCAGAGCCGGCGAACAGGCACAGGCACCCAGGCAATACACCGGCCGCAAACTGATGCTGCCATCGGCGCTACTACCGTGGTCATCCAGTTGCAGACGCTCACGCAACTGCGCCGCCAACTGCTCGGCGCCACGGCTCTTGCACGACTCGGCGCGGCACAGCCGCAGGATATGCCGCGCAGGCGGCGCAGTACGGAAGTCATGGTAAAAACTGATCACCCCGCGAACCTCGGCCTGGCTCAGGTTCAGGGCATGGGCAATCTCGGGGACGGCGACATCGGGGATGTACCCAATGCGCTCCTGAATATCATGAAGAATGGGCAACAGCGCACCCGCAGAGCCCTTGTGGCGCTCCAGCAAACTGTTGACCACAGGCAGGTGCAACATCTCATCAGGCATTCAGCAATCCTCACGGTCACGGACAAACCAGAAGGTCGTCGGTCGTCCGAAAGTGTCGGCTGCGGCACTCACACCACGTCACGGTATCGTGGCAATTTGGCCGTTGGCCAGGGCACCCTGAGCGGGCATCTTGTTGTGCCCGGCACGATCTTCGTCGCACCTCTACTGGGCATAAAAGGCAGCTTGCCACGCCGCTATTGATCGACCTGCACCAAAGCGACGTGCTCGGTTCTGCCTACGACTATCCATTAAGTCTAGATGAGTGCCGCAAGGGGCGTTCACGCACTGGCCTAATGCCCAAAGGGCTTGTCGATGGCTGATGTATAACAAGCATTTCAAGTGAGAAGAAGCATCAGAACCGTGGGCAATTCTACGAAGCAGATGCGCTGACGCATGCCGCTACCCCTGTGGGAGCGAGCCTGCTCGCGAAAGCGCCAGCCCAACCACCATCAAAGCTGACGACGCCCCACAACCCACCTCCAATGCCTACTGCGTGGAAACGTCCTACATCCGACTGCCGAAACAGAGTCGGAAACATCTGATTCTGTTTTTTTTGCGATGGCTGAATGAGTCATCGCTGATTCCGAGCGGCGTAGATTTCCTGGTCCTTTAAAAACCAGACAATCCACCCTGCCAAGGAGCGGTCTCATGGCGTTTGATGCTTTTATCAAAATCGAAGGTATTCCAGGCGAAGCGCTGGACGAAAAATACCGCAACTGGATCGAAGTGAGTGGCTACAGCTTTAGCACCTATCAAAGCACCTCAGCCACCGCCAGCTCTGCCGGTGGCGCTACCGCCGGCCGGACTACCCTGAGTCATTTCACTTTTACCAAAACGCTGGACAAATCCAGTTGCAAACTGATGGAAGCCAGTTGCGCCGGTGAGCACCTGAAAGAAGTCACCCTGGTGCTGAGCCGGGCGGGTACCGACAAGCTCAAGTACTACGAGATCGTGCTCGAGGAAGTCATCATCGCCGACTACACTCAAAATGCCGCAGCCGGCGTTCCAATTGAAATCGTGCAACTGAACTATGGCCGCATCAAAACCGTGTACACCCAGCAAAAACGCAGTGATGGTGCCGGCGGCGGTAACATCGCGGGCGGCTGGGATCGCATCGGCAATAAAAGATATTCGTGAGGCACAGATGACAGAGCCTTTAGCGTTTATCAACTCCCGAACCCAGTCTTTTGAATCCCTCAAGGCCGAACTGCGACTAACCGGCATTGCAAGAAGCAAATTTGATGCACTCAACAGCCATATCGCCAACACTGTGGTGTTGGCAGGCGAGTTAGTGATCATCGGTGATGTAACGACCGCATCCAGTACCCATCAAGAGGCGTACTTGATGACCAAAGCCAGGGAAATTCACCTCGCCCTGCTGACTAATCAAGTCGACGCCGACGACTTCTTTCTCGACAACTTCGAACTGCTGCAGGAGGTACTCGACTATGGCGCTATCGGCGCCGGGGCCGTCAGTGATGGGTGGAGCAAATACATGGCCGCGATCAAGGCCACGCTAGAGGAGATCGAGCAGGCCCATGAAAACTATCTGCGCAGCGGATCTATTGCCGCCAGAGACAGGTTCTACAGCGAACGCGCCAGGTTGTTCGTCAAGCTGGAAAAACAATTGGGCAATGTAGCCTCCTACGGCTCGGGGCTTCGTTCCCAAGGTTCGATAAAACGAATGCTGGGGATTTCGACCAAGAGTTACATGAGTACTGGAGAGATTGCCGGATATGCGCAGAAGGTCAGTGGCGTGGCCAGGGCGGCGAAGCTGATCAAGCGAGGAGTCTACATCGGTACTGCCCTGAGTGTTGCCTCTGCCGGGCTGAAGATCAAGCAGGCATGTACGTTGGGGCGGGAGGATGAGTGTACGAAGGCGAAGTATGTTGAGGGGTCTTCACTGGTTCTTAGTTTGGCTGGTGGCAGCGGTGGGGGAGTACTTGGCGGGCTCGCGGCGTCTTACGGATGTATAGCGATATTGGGTTTGGCTACTGGAGGGGGTGGCGCACTGGTGTGCAGCGTAATAGGAGGGGTTGTGGGAGGTAAGCAAGGCGAAAAGCTCGGGGGCGCAGCAGGTGAAAAAGTCGGTGAGTTTATGTATAGAGAATTGACGCAATGAGTTCGATTCCTTTGGGACTTCTTGGACTCTTCATAGGTTTTCCACTGATAATTATCCTCCTGTGGCTAATTTATATGGTTCATGCTTATACGGAGAAAGCAGAAGCACTGCTGTCGAACAGTGGTTTTGTAAAAGCTAATTTGAAAGCATTTGATCAAGCTGGCTTATTGGGAAAAGCTATGCGCAATGGCTTCATTACTTTGGTGTTGATAAGTCCAGATCTTTTGGCCAAAAGAGGACTTGTTAATGTGAGTGAGGTCAAAGAGTTTCCAAAAAGATTAAAGCGAATTCTGGTTGTTTCTTGGATGTTGTGTTTCCTGTTTACTAGTGCTCTTATGATTCTAGGGTTTTACATTGAGTATGTTGATCAATCGGCGGGTGTATAGGAGCTGCCATATTTGGTGAATGAAAATAAAGATGTTCTTTGATTGCTGTATTTACTTATAAGAAAACGCGCAATGAAAGATGTCCATGTCGGGCTTGTATTCTTAGTAATTCTTGGGTCACTTTTGCTTGTGGTGGTATGGTTGATTTATATTGTGCGAGTTTACACCGAAAAAGCGGAAGCGTTGTTGTGTAATTGTCATTTTGTGAGCGTTAACAAAGCCGCATTTTCTAATATAGGGGTTGTTGGGAAAATTATGCGTAGTGGGGTTCTCACTATGGTTTTGATTATGCCGGGGATTTCCGCGAGACGAGGTATCGTCAATGCTGCTGAAGTCGAAAAATTTCCTAAGGTTTTAAAAAGAATACTAGTTATCTCGTGGGGGTTGTGCTGGCTATTAAGTCTTGTTTTTATTATTTTTGGGGTCTTTGTGAAGATATTAAGTGAGTTGGATGAGTGACGGGCATATGCTGCCAGGGAATGGCTGAAGATGAAATCCCCTATCGTTATCAATTTCTGTCGTATCGTATGCAAGATGGTCGGATATAATAATTTATGAGTCATTGTCCTAATGAGTGATATTGCTTTGGCAGGTGTCGCAATATTCATAATTTTTTCCTCTCTGGTGGTCACTTGCTGGATATATGTGTTCTCTTATATATTTACGGAATTAATAGAGAGTTACTTGGGTAGGAGTAAGTTTGTAGCAGGTAATCGCAAGTCTTTATCTGGTTTGGGATTGCTTGGCAAAGCGGTCAGGAATGGCTCGATAGCATTTATGTTTTTGTTTCCTGAGCTCTGTGAGAGACGCGGCCTAATAGACAAAGGTGAGCTACTAAATTTGCCGGTGCATCTGAAATGGAAGTTGTTGGTGCCGTGGATTGTTGGTGTGTTCTTGCTGTTCGCAATGTTCATTTTTTGGCTTTTGGTCGTTTGATTTTATTGTTGTTGCTACTGGATTGGCTGTTGGGAGATTTATTAAGGGGGGGTGATGAGTGAACTAACTCTGGCGTATGCTGGGCTAGTTGTAATGATAGGGCTATTTCTTTCGCTTTGCTGGATATTTGCATCCTCGTACCTGCTTAGCGAACGAATTGAAAAGCATCTCGGAAGAAGTAAATTTGTAGCGAATAATCGAGAGGGTTTGTCAGGCTTAGGATTGCTAGGCACAGTTGTTAGAAGTTGTTCCATTGCTTTAATGTTTTTGATTCCTAAGTTTTGCGAGAGACGAGGTCTTATCGAAGGGAATGAGTTGGAGAATTTACCGCTTCATCTCAAGAGAAAGTTGTTAGCGCCGTGGATCACTGGTGGCGTATTCTTTTTTGCCATTTTTCTTTATTCGCTTTATGTCGTTTGGTCCTAAAGCGTGTTTTTGAGTCAATTTTCCTCGGGCTGGCCTTGCTTGGATCAGCACAGCATCACTGGATTTAATGGAAAAGGGGACGTATTTTTCGGCTCTTTTTGTTCCGCAAGAGAAATAAATCTGTCCCCTTTGGTGCAGTCCCCTTTGGTGCACAGATCAAATACGACGTGGGCAAGGCGCTGGGGCAACGGCAGAAGCAGTTTTATGCGGGGATCGAGTGGGATTACTGGTGGAATAAATACGGGATTGAAGACACTTCAGGATTTGAAACAGACCAGAATGCGCTGAGTCTCTTGCTGAAGGTGCATTTCTGACGGGAAAGCGTGACGGGTAGGGCGTTTGACCGGGGCGCGTGGTGCCCCGGTTTCACCCTGTCACAATTTTCGTCGCCGTTTTCTGTAGGGCTTGTGGGAGATTTCCCTGTCTTGATTCACCCCGATGCCCAGGTAAGTCACGATCAGCCGAACTCACAGTCAGAAAACAGGGAAAAGCAGATGATTGATTTCAACAACAAAGGCTTCTTTAAACTCAAGCAAAACGAAGAGTACGCAGAACGCGTCAGTGCGCTGCTGCTGGACGGCGAGCAAGTGATCGACGCCTACAAATCCATGCGCGATGGCGTAGTGTTCACCAACAAACGCATCATCGCCGTCAATGTCCAAGGCATCACCGGCAGCAAAAAAGACTTCACATCGCTGCCCTACAAAAACATCGTCGCCTACTCGGTAGAAACCTCCGGCACCTTCGACCTGGATTCGGAACTGGAGATCTACTTCTCGTCCCTGGGCAAGGTGAAGTTTGAATTCACCGGCAAGACGTCCATGGTAGAAATCTCAAAACTGATCTCCCAACACTTGCTCTGACCCGCTCTAATCGAAACCCCGAAACCCAGGGCTGACGCGCACTCCCTGCTGATGCGCATCCCCCTGTGGGAGCTAGCCCTGCTGGCGATAGCGCCAGCCCAACCGCCCTCAATGCTGAGATGCACCGCAAACCCGCTCACACACCAGGGCCAACCAATGCCTGCCACTCACCACAACCCCTGTGGGAGTGGGCTTGCCCGCGATAGCGCCAGCCCAGCCAACACAAATGCTGGATCAGCTACCACCATCGCAAACAACCCACACCCCACAGGCCCAAACACTAAGCCTCAGCTTTCTCTCCCGCCTTATTGGATACCGGCACACAAACCCGATCCCGCGTCAGCACCTTCACCGCATCATCCACCAACGCCTTGCTCATCGAAGTCAGATAATGCGCCGCCCAGGCGTGACGGTCGGTATCTCTGGCATAAGCGGCATCTTCAGTGAGCGTTTTGGCCAGGAACAGAAAATCGGACGCCATGGACAACGCATCGCCGAGAGGAACGCCGCGAGTGACATGAAACAGCGCTTGATCCGCACAGTAGATCGCGGGTGTCAGGCCGATGGTTTTAAGTTCATTTTGTTCAGTCATTGGCAACCTCCGAGGATGGAGAGGCAATGGGGCAGGGCGTCACGCGATTGGGAACCGCATAGAGATAAAAGCCAAATTTCAAACGGATTGATACTGCGCATTATCCAACTCCTTGATATGAGGAGCTGCCACGTTCGTTTCCACACGAATGGGTGACAGCTGTGCGCAGGGTGGAAAACCGGGAATCAAGGAAACCGGCACGCCCGAAGACGTCCCACGCACAGCCGCCATAACTCACGCCGCAGGCATAAAAAAAGCGCCGGCAGACGTGATGGGGGCGCTGTTGCGCCTTGAATTACACGGGTTTCCACACCCGGTCGCTGAATTGGCAGCGACGGTGGGAGGGTATCGTGCAGAGCCTTGTCCTGCAACCTTGGAGAGTTGGGAATCTAAGAAGCGAAGCTATTTAGGCAGAGGCAGAGGCAGAGGCAGAGGCAAAAAAATGGCAGGCCTCAGGGCCTGCCTCGTATGTAAGTTATTGCAAAGGACTAAGAAATGTTTGCAAATGCTTAAGGTTTAATTGCAGTCGTAATTAATTAAGGGCTATGCGTTTTCGTAGAGTTGATTAAATGAATTCATAAGTTTGTCTCCAAAATTCGCGCCTCTTAAGTATACGCCGAGCTCGCCAAAATCATGCCCTTTTGAGGAAGCTGATAACCAATTCAGGCTACTTACTATTAGGTTCGTATCATCCCAGACTACGAATTTTGCATGGATTTGTGGATCGTCCGCCTTTTTTATTTTAAATCCTAAATCTTGCAGTTCTTCGTTGACAGACTTGGCGTCCTTGTTTTTCATTGCGCCACTAGAACGCCCGTAAGCGACCCGAATGGATAAGTCAGGGTTTGCTTTTTTTGCCGCAATTAGCGGGGTTAAAATAGGGCGTTCCGCAGCGAAACTAAACCTGTGGCTGCATATGAAAAAATTATCAACAACGCTTTCGCTTGCTTGCTTTATTGCGGCATGATGTTCTGCAGATGTGAGGATCTGAGCCTCAACGCTGCTCCTTCCGGAAGGCAGACCGCTCTCAGCGGATTTGTAAATACGAGATGCCTCCATGGCAAGATCTCTACTTAATATGTTAGGAACTCCATATCGTCCAGTGGCTAAGTCTGATGCGATATTTAGGCAGTCCGAAACTAAGAGGGAGTCTCTGATTTGCACGGAGGCTTCAAATCTATTAAAGGCACTCGATAGCCAGTTACATGATCCCACTGTTAAATTCCACGAACCATCTGCATCGTCGGTTATTATGAATTTTGAGTGCGAGCCAGTTGGAGTCGTGTGAAAATTTATTTGTGTTGAAAGTCCCTCTGTATTTATCCGCTGCTGAAATTTTTCTATTGCATGTACTAACTCGTTGTACTGCTGAACTTTGTTCGCTTCACCAGGTTCTGTCTGTCCCCACAAAATGTCCACTTTTACTCTTTTTTTGCCAGATTCAAGGAGCTCGACAAAGATTTGTTCAATAATAGACGGGTTTATAAATGTAGAGTGTATGATTAGTCGTGTGTGTGAATTTCTAATGCTGTTATATAGGTGTTCCCGATGTTCTTCGCCTCCTGATATAATGTTTACTCTCTCGATGTCTACCTCGCGTGCTTTAAAATGACGTTCTAGAGAGTCCACTTCGAAAACCTTTCCCTTGTGACGCAGGCTGTTTGAAGTGCTAGTGCTTTCGGCTAATATTTTTCTTTGGTTTGTAGCCGCCTCAATAATGGCGCCTCTTAAGTCCGTCGAGATGTCAGGGATTCCCGATACTTGATCTTCGTAGTCTACGCATGCAAGCATGTATCTGAGGGAGTCGCTAAAGTTCTCTTTAATGTATTCATCTTCAATGCCTACTATTTCCTCATTCTCATTAGGCAGGCAATTAAGTATTTCGGTGAGTTTTGGCGAAAATTTAGGGTGTGTTATTTTCAACTCCACGCAGTGGCTTCCATACTGCTTCGCCAAGCTCGTCGCTTTGCCAGCTTTGTATATTAAATAGTTTTGTTTTCTTTTTTTCTTTTCAAATCTATAGCAATCACCGGTTAATGGGTCAATTAAAAAGCTCCGAACCACACTCATGGGTACCTGATTTGAAGGGAGTTCTTCATTTCCCGAGACGGCCATTCCTCGCTCTGTAAGTGCGAATAAAAACTCATTATCAGAATTTACTATCTCTATCCACCCTGCTTTCATCAGTGGTATTAAGATTTCAACTATAAGCTGCCTTGGCAAACATGACTCGCTGGACAGTTGTTGAGAGGTTTTTGGACTTCCAATTAAGGAAATCAGTATCATTAAGTCTATGGCGCCCCATTTCTGAGAACGTGAAATTTTTAATCGAAAAGTTCCAAAGCCGAAAGGAACTTTGACAAATATTTTTTGACGATTCTCAGTTTTGGTCATGATCTTTCTTCCTAGCTCTTTTTGGCTCATTCGCGGCTGAAGTAACTTTGAATTTATCTGAGTTTATAAATGCAGCGTGTTTGGATGATTTGAGGTTTTCAAGCTTTGAAATCAGCGTGACAAGGAACTCGTTTCTTGTGTTTCCTTTGCTTACTTCTTCAAGTTGAATTTTTTTTGCCCAGTGTTTTAAAAATTCATATGAGCCGACTATGATTAGTTGATGCTTCGCACGGCTGAGTAAAACGTTCATGCGTCTGCTATCTAGCAGGATTCCCAGTGCACTTAGAGGATAGGAGTCACTATTATTTCGAACCAACGAAATAATAGTTAAGTCTGCTTCCGCTCCTTGAAAGGCGTCGACTGTACTGCAGAATGAAGACGAATCGTCAGGTTTTGAAAAGTCGCGGAGATTTAGGAGTATCTGGCTTTCTCTATCAAGCATTGTTGAAATTCTTTCAATCTGCTTGTTATAGGGAGATAGTAAGGCTAGTTTCGGTGGTTTTTGAATGTTCGGTTTTTTACGCAGGAGTTTAAGTAAGTTTACTACGGCGTCAACTTCAAATGGATTGTTCCATTGTGGCTTTCTATCTCCCGACTTTACCCCTTGGTGAGCCTGTACATCGGGGGTTTCAATCCATACGATGGGGGCACTATTTATCTCCTCAAAATCCGCGGTTTCAAAGTAGAAGGGCTTATTATGCTCTGTATAAAATTCTTTTTTCTCATCAGAAGTATTCAATTTGTGTTTGTAGAATACATCCGATACAACCTCCGCAATTATCGGATGCATCCTGTGCTGTATTTCTAACATACTTGCGATAGGTTTATGTCGGCCCTCATGGCCATAATGATCTTTCGATCTCTTTAGAGTGATTTCTTCTTCGTTTATCAGGTTTTCGAATAGCAAGTGTAGACGTAGAGCTTCCCTGCAAATATCTTCAAGATCTTGTTCGGAAAAATTATCGACAGATTCTTGATTTAATTTGTTTTTTACAAACTCACCTTTTATGTTGTTGTTATAAATTTCCTGCGAGAATTGCAGGGATTTTTTAAGACTGTTCACATTTCCTAATGCCTTTCTCATAACTTCTGAAGCATATGGCGGGAGTTGCTTGTGATCGCCAATCATCAAACGTCTGTGCGATAGCAGCATGGGGCTTAATAGTTCTAAGCCGGTGACTTTTCCTGTTTCCTCCATAATCGACCAATCGAATTGAGAGTTGGATTTTATAAGATCTTCAACTTGTTTTGAGTTGGTCGTGGCGAATACTAGGTTTGCTGATTTAAGAAGTTGGTTGACTAATGTGTTGCGCCCTGATCGATTTCCTGGTGCACTGAGTCCAATTACTCCATTTTTTGTGCTCTCTGATGGGCAGTTCTGGAAGAGAGGGCTTGTGATAAGGTTGCTGATCTGCTCCTTCGCTAATTCGTCTACTTTAAGGTTCGGATCGGCATCGTCTTCCGGTGAACCATTTTTGACGCAGCTTATAATCAAGAGAGGGTTTTCTTGGGTGTTGTCTTGCTTTAGAGCTTTATTAACTTCATTGAAAAGGTGGTGAACTGTTGAGTGACTTTGTGCTGTCAGAAGCAATCGGCTGTTAGCTTCGCTCGAAAAAACTTGCTGCACCAACGTGGTAACTAAGTAAGTTTTACCAACCCCAGGGGGGCCTTGAACAAGGTATAGAGGTAGAGTGCTTAATACTTTCTGAAAAACGTCTCTTTTTGAGCTGTCTAACTGGTTGAATGAGTCGTGTAGAGTAACGCTTTCGTTAGAGTTCATGATCCTTCTGTGGGGAGATTTTAGTAGTTCTATAAGCTCGTCATGGTGGCTTAAGGCATCAATTGCCGCAGCTCGTCTGCTGAGTTGGCTAATGGTCCCTTGAGTGGAGCTTGTGATTATGAATGGAGTTTTATTGTCTGGATTTGGAGTGTTTGTTGTGAACTCATAGATGATCTCGCCATTGTTTTGTTGAGTAGATAAATAATCGAGTACAACCTCGTGATCCTCGTCGTTAAAATTTGAATTACTTAGGAAAAACCATCGTGAATACTCGCCGCTGGCTGTAAAAATCTGTTTTAATCTTACAGCCGGACTTTTTATAGATAAACTTTGGGATACTGTTTCTGCTTCCGGATCAATTCGAGTGCGCAGCTTTACGTTGTACAGGGAGGGATCGTCGGAATCGATCGTGTATGACAGGACCTCAATTGGATAAATTTCAGCTTTGGCGAAGGCAATTTCAGTAAGATGATAGGCAGCAAAACCTGTTGTTAGATCTTTTGCGATATCATCTTTAGTCGCTGGAGAGTCAAGAGTATCAATATACTCGTTCCACGGGGAGGGGTTTAGTCTTTCTAACTCAATTCTATTTGTATGTACAACACATTTAATGTGTCTGTGGATCTGAATTCTTTGATTTCGCTGCCCGAGTTTAATGGGGGGAGTTAAGTATGCTGAATGGCAAAAAGCTGTATTCCAGCTTCCCTCAGGGTCCAATCGACTGCTTTTGTTCTTTCCAATTATGTAGGAAAGTTGAGAGCCGATCAGCAAGTATTCAATGTCACCGTTATTTTGAGTTATTTTTGTTAAGCTTGAGCTCGCAAGATCTTGGCTAATGAAGTCTAGAAGCTCGGATATGTCTGCCTCTGAGAGAGAAATGGAATGATTTTCAAAGAAAATATGCTGTACGGCATTAAATACTGATGTTTTTCCAGAGCTATTCTGCCCTTTGGTAGAAGATGTGTTAAATAGGAAGGCTATAGCCAGTGGGTCAGGGCTTTTTCCAAGGAGGTTGCTCAGCTCTGTAATTATATCTTTTGTTTTTTTTAGTGCTATGTCGGAGTTTATTACCTTGCTTGATGCACTTTTATCAATGTCGATAGCGCCAATTAGGCCCCGTATTAGAACTATCTCATTTATTGTCAGGTCGGTTTTTTCGATGATTTTGTCGATTGGATGGTATGTGTTTGATATTTCTTCTGGATCGATTTTCAGTATTTTGGCGATCAGAAAGCCAAGGTCCATCCAGTCAGTAAGAAAAGAAAAGTGTTTCCTATTAATGTCGGTAGATGAATTTCTCGTTTTATTAGATTCAGACATCCGCTGAACACGAATTGACCACTCGAAACCTGTAAGTTGAAAATCTAAATCACTAGTAGGATCGGTAAGTATTGAGTCAATGTTTAAGTGTCTATGCAGAAGGCCTTGAGAATGCAGGATGCTAATTGCAGATATGATCCGGCTGATATTTCTCCAGAATTTCAATCGATTTGATATTGGTCTTAGATTGAAAATCCAAGGGCGCTGTAGATGTAAAGTCCTTGATGTAGTTTCGTAGTAGAGCGAAAGGGGGAGGCGTGACCCACTATCTAAAACTAAGTAAAATCCATGCTCATCCGCGTGTGATTCATGTATTGGAGAAATGTAATCTCCTACTCCTGGGCAACCTTTGAGTCGTTGAAGTTGTCTTTTTTCGTACAGCCATATTTCTTTTAGTATTTCAGTTTTATCTTGATGGCGGTTGAGCCAGTATTTGATTATTACTTGTTTTCCCTCTATTTCTGCTCCTAGAAGGCCGGGGTTCCCATGTTCAAAGTCATATTCTCTTATGGGTATTATATCTGTGAATTTTGCGAAAAATGGTATCGAAAAAATTTCTTGCATTACCAGCCCCCTATATTCCATGGCTCAAAGATTTGATCCTATATCGAAATGCTAGCTTTGTGCTACTAGGGCGCTGAGGGATTGTTGTCGGCCTACTAAAAATTAAGATGCATTTAAGGGGGGGGGGGGGGGGGGGGGGGGGGGGGGGGGGGGGGGGGG
>NZ_JBWKZB010000061.1:0-30059 GCF_059424105.1 Pseudomonas sp. GW456-E7
CCCTTGTTCTCGAAGGTCACGGACTTGGCCGTATTGGCCTCGACCATGGCCTTGCCCAGCACACGGGCAGTCTGGTCATAACCACCGCCCACCGAGCCCGGGGCCATGAATTTCACGGTATCGAGCGCGAAGGCTGGTGCGACAAGCACGGCAGCGGTCAAACCCGCGGCCATGCAGCGACTGAAACGACGGATCAAAGCGGACATGGGCATCTCCTGATTGCATTGTTTTTATAGGTGCCGCTTACCCATCGAGGTGTTCGATGAACAGGGGCCTGCAAACAAGCTTAGGCCATGGATCCGCGGGTTGCTGCTGCCCCCCCTGTGGGAGCGAGCTTGCTCGCGATGACGGAGTGTCAGTCGACATTTCAGGTATCTGACACACCGTCTTCGCGAGCAAGCTCGCTCCCACAG
Source organism: Pseudomonas sp. GW456-E7 (assembly GCF_059424105.1). Taxonomy (NCBI): domain Bacteria; kingdom Pseudomonadati; phylum Pseudomonadota; class Gammaproteobacteria; order Pseudomonadales; family Pseudomonadaceae; genus Pseudomonas; species Pseudomonas sp. GW456-E7. Next base: position 414 of record NZ_JBWKZB010000061.1, read on the forward strand.
GGGGTTGTGGTGTTGCAGGGGCGTTTCATTACAGCTTTGTCATCAAGTTGTTGGTCGGCTGTCCGGATCACACCGTTAGCCTGAACTCACTGCCAGGCCAACCACCGGCAGCCCCTCAACCCTGAAAAGAGAGACTTGTGATGAAACTGTTGATCCTTGGCCTTGCCGCCCTGCTCGCCACCGGCTCGGCATTTGCCGCCACCCAGTCCACCTCGCCAATCATCCACGACCAGGACGGCTTCTATGTCCCGGTGGACGTGGCCAAAGTGCTGTCCATGACCGACCTCAACGGCAAGTGCGGCATCGTGCCCGCGCAGTTCAACTACCTCGACCACCAGGGTCGCGAGCATCAACTGGACTATCAGGTTCAGGGTGTGAACTGCCTGGGCGAGAACTGAGCGGATGCCTGCCATCACTGCCGATCGGGCTACACTTGCGCCACTGATGCGCCCCCGTAGCCCGACCGAACCAGGCAGGTTTGCCATGAACATCCTCGTAGTCGAAGACGAACCCAAGGCCGGCAATTACCTGCTCAACGGCCTGCAGGAACTCGGATACACCGTGAACCTGGCGCGCGACGGCGTCGATGGCCTGCACCTGGCCCTGGAACACGACTTCGATGTGATCGTGCTGGACGTCATGATGCCGAAGATGGATGGCTGGGAAGTCCTGCGCCGCCTGCGCAAGGAAGCCGACACACCGGTGCTGTTCCTCACCGCCCGGGATGACATCGCCGACCGCATCAAGGGCCTCGAACTGGGCGCCGACGATTACCTGATCAAACCCTTTTCCTTCGCCGAGCTGGTGGCGCGCCTGCGCACCCTGACCCGCCGCGGCCCTACCCGGGAAGACGAACACCTGCACGTCGACGACCTGCAGATCGACGTGCTCAAGCGTCGCGTCAGCCGCGCCGGCAACCGCATCACCCTGACCAACAAGGAATTTGCCCTGCTGCACCTGTTCGCCACGCATCAGGGCGAAGTGCTGTCACGCTCGATGATCGCCTCGCGGGTCTGGGACATGAATTTCGACAGTGACACCAATGTCGTCGATGTCGCGGTGCGTCGCCTGCGCCTGAAAATCGACGACCCGTTCCAGCTCAAGCTGATCCACAGCGTGCGCGGCATCGGCTATCGCTTCGACACTCAACCTTGAATGCCCCCATGAATGCCATGACGCCGCTGCGATCCGCCTCCCGTCTGAGCCACTCCCTGACCCTGCGCCTGGCGCTGGTGTTTGCTCTGCTGGCGTTTGTCTCACTGGCGTTGCTGGGCGTGGCGCTGTACCGCGACCTGGAACGCGAGTTGATCCATCGCGACGACATTGCCCTGATCACCCGCATCGACCAGTTGCGCACCTTCCTCAACGACAGCAACACCCTGGACCTGATCAAGGCCAAACCGGCGCTGTTCCAGAACATGATGGGCAACCGCGAGGCCCTGCTGACCATCGGCACCCCGGGGCAACCGCCGTTGCTGGTGGTCAACCCGGGTAACCTGAAAATGCCGGTGCTGACCCCGGTGGCGATGGATCATCGACTGACCCTGGACGACGTGCAGCATTTGCCCAACGTCAACGGCGTGCCGTTTTCCGCCCTGGCGGCGACCATCGACTCCGGAGACCTGGGCAGCCTGCAAGTGGTGACCGGGCGCCTGATGACCGAACGCACCGCCGTGCTCGCCGATTACCGGCTCAACGTCTACCTGTTCGCCACCGTGGCCGCGATTCTGCTGGCGTTGTCCGGTTATGTGCTGGTGCATCGAGGCCTGTTGCCGGTGCGGCGCCTGGCCCGCCACACCCAGAGCATCGACGTCGGCAACCTCAACGAGCGCCTCGACAGCCAGGGCGCACCGCTGGAGCTGCTGCCGATGATCGACGCCTTCAACGCCATGCTCGACCGCCTGGACAAAGGCTTTGTGCAACTGGGGCAGGTATCGACCGACATGGCCCACGAACTGCGCACGCCGATCAACAACCTGCTCGGCGAAACCCAGGTGGCCTTGCAGCAGAACCGCAGCACCGACGCCTATCAGCAGTTGCTGGCCTCCAATGTCGAAGAGCTTGAACGCCTGGCGCGCATGCTCGACAACATGCTGTTCCTGGCCCGCACTGATCCGCGCAGTGCCTTGCGCCAGCGCCAGGAACTGGATGCCGCGGACGAAATGCAACGCATGGCCGACTATTTCGAAGGCCCGGCGACCGATGTAGGCATCAGCATCAATGCCCACGGCAGCGGCCTGATCTGGGCCGAGCCCATGTTGCTGCGCCGTGCCCTGGCCAACCTGTGCGCCAACGCCATCAAGTACGGCGCGCCGCATTCAGAGTTGTGCATTCACGCCAACCCGACCGCCAACGGCATCCAGGTGCAAGTGCGCAACCACGGCCAGACCATCCCTGCGCAGCATCTGCCACGGCTGTTCGAACGCTTCTACCGGGTCGATGAATCCCGCGAGCGCTCGGCCCAGTCCAATGGCCTGGGCCTGTCGATCGTGGCGACGATCATGCAACTGCACAACGGCGCCTGCCATGTCAGCAGTGCCGACGGCATTACCTGCTTCGAACTGTTTTTCCCGGCGCGGCAACAGCATGAGTAGCGCCCGGGCGAACACCGGCCGAACACTTTCGACAAAACATCGCTCAAGGGTGCGTGTCATGACCTAACCTCATTGGCTAAGTGACTAACAAACCGTCGAGCTCGCCGATGTGCAATGTATGGAAGTCAATGATTTACGTCGCCTTCGCACTGCTGGTGGCGACCCCGGGATGGCTGTCGGCGGCGACCATGGCCGACACCCTTGCTCCCGCTCCCACCGCCCCGGTCATCAGCATCTCCGACAGCGAATTGCTGGGGTTGCAAAGCCAGCTGAACAGCCTCAAGCAGCAGGTTTCCCAGGCCAGCACCTACACCCAGCTGGAAAGTTCACAGGACCTGGTGCTGGCACTGATCCAGAATATTGAACGCCTCTCCACATCGCTGCTGCCTGGACAGGCGCAGTTGCAGGCGCAACTCACCGTGCTGGGGCCAGTGCCGCTCGACGAGAACGCCCAGGTGACGTCTGCCATTACCACCCAGCGAGACACCCTCGGCGAGCAAAAAGACAGGATCGACAACCAACTCAAAACCCTGGCTGCGCTGAAAGTCAGTGCCGCCGAGCTGATCACCCAGATTGCCAGCATCCGCCGCAGCCTGCTGGAGGCGGAGGTGACCCAGCAGACCAACAGCATCCTGAACCCGCGGTTCTGGTCGCCATTGTTCAATCTTCCGCTCGATGACCGCCAACGTTTCAGCGCCCTCGTCCAGCAACTCAAGCTCACGCACCAGGCGGCCTGGCAACCCGGTCAACGCGCAATCACGGCCTCCCTGCTGGTGCTGGCCCTGGTCATCTGGAGCCTGGGGCGAAAACTCGCCGGTCGGGGTCTGGCGTGGCTGTGCATTCATCGAATGCCCGAAGGCCGGTTACGGCGCAGCTCCCTGGCATTGGCCTCGGTACTGGCGACGGTGCTGAGCGCCGGCATCGCCCTGCAGTTGCTGCACTTTGCCGCGACCCGGCAACTGCCCTACACCCCGCTGCTGGCCGACCTGGCGCAATACCTGGAAAAACTGGCCTATACCTGCGTGATGATCACCGGATTGAGCCGTGCGTTGCTGTCGACCAAACATCCTTCATGGCGCCTGCCCGATATCGCCGATCCCGTGGCGCTGGCGATGGAGCCCTACCCCAGGCGGCTGGCCAGCCTGCTGCTGGTGCTGGTCACACTTGTGCAGATGAGCAACGTCACCGGCATGAGCGCCGAAGTGGTGTTGTTCGGCCGGGGAATCGTGGCGTTGGTCGTGGCACTGGTGATCGGCGCACTGCTGTTGCGCGTCAGCAAGACCCGACGGGCGCTGATCGTTGCCGGAGAGACTCCCGAAGGCGTCACCACGTCCGCCGGCCTGATTTATGTGTTTGCCGGCATTGCCGTGGTGGTATCCCTGTTTGCCCTGGTGATCGGCTACGTGACGATGGCCCGGTTCATCACCTATGAAATGGTGTGGATTTTCATCGTCTTCGCCGCGTTCTACCTGCTCACGCAGGTGTACCAGGACACCTGCGAATCGCTTTTTTCACCCAGGCAACCAACTGGCAAGGCGATCAAACAGCTGCTGGGCATCGGCAATCCACGCCTGGAGCAGATATGCACCGTGTTTTCCGGGGCGGGCCGCGCCATCCTGATGCTGGTCGGCGTCATTGCATTGTTTGTCGGCGGCGTAGGTACGACGTTCGGGCAATTGGTCACCAGCACCGCGGCCATTCTCGGTGGCGAAGGGCTGCGCAAGCTGAACATCGTCCCGGACAACTTGATGCGCGCCCTCCTGACACTGCTGATCGGTGTCTACCTGATTCGCACGCTACGCCGCTGGCTGGACGGCGAGTTCCTGCCGAAAACCGAGATGGACCCGGGCATGTGCGCCTCGCTGAGCACCCTGTTCGCCAACATCGGATACGCGTTGGTCGTGCTGCTCACGCTGTCGTCGCTGGGGATCAAGTGGACCAACCTGGCCTGGATCGTCAGCGCCCTGTCAGTGGGCATCGGCTTCGGCCTGCAGGAGATCGTGAAGAACTTCATCTCCGGCCTGATCCTGCTGACCGAGCGCCCGGTGAAGGTCGGCGACCTGATCAGCATCAGTGGCGTTGAAGGCGACATACGACGGATCAACGTGCGGGCCACGGAAATACAACTGGCCGACCGCTCGATCATGATCGTGCCCAACTCCCACCTGATTTCGCAGAACCTGCGCAACGTCACCCTCGGCGGCAGCGCCCAGGGCGTGGTGATACTCGAACTGATGTTCCCGCTGGATATCGATCCGGAACTGGTGCAAAACCTGCTGATGGACAGCTACACCGAGCACGAATCCATTCTGGATAAACCGGCACCGTTCTTGCGCTTCAGCCAGTTGAAACCGGAAGGCATCACCTTGACCATCACCGGCTACGTCGGCAGCCCGCGCACGGTCGGGGCGATCAAGAGCGAGTTGCTGTTTGAAATTCTCAAGCGGCTGGGCGCCGCCGGTATTGAACTGGCGAAACCGCCACCTCCCGCGTAACCCCCACCCGTAGGAGCTGCCGAAGGCTGCGATCTTTTGATCTTTGATTTTTACAGCAAGAGCAAAAGATCGCAGCCTTCGGCAGCTCCTACAGGTTGATCAGTGGGCGATGCACACCGACTTGAGCTCGGTGTAGGCCTCGATCACCGCGCGACCGAACTCACGCCCCATGCCCGATTGCTTGACGCCACCGAACGGCATCGCCGGGTCGAGCAGTACGTGGGCGTTGACCCACACCGTGCCGGCTTCAATGCGTGGCACCAGGTTCATGGCTTTGCCCAGGTCGTTGGTCCACAGGCTCGCGGCCAGGCCGTAGCGGTTGTCGTTGGCCAGTTCGATCACGGCGTCTTCGTCGTCGAACGGCATCACGCCCAGTACCGGGCCGAACACTTCTTCGCGGGCCACTGCCATGCTGTGGTCGATGTCCGCCAGAATGGTCGGCTGCACGAAGAAGCCGTCGCCCTCCAGCAACTCACCGCCAGCGACCACCCGCGCACCTTCCTGGCGGGCCAGTTCGATGTGTTTGAGTACGCTTTGTTGTTGCTTGCGCGACACCAGCGGGTTGATCGCCGCGTCGCCGTTCATGCCCGCGCCAATCGGCATCGCCGAGACGGCGGCGGCCAGGGCCTCGACGAATTTGTCGTGGATCGAGCGGTGTACATAGAAGCGCGATGCCGCGGCGCAGACCTGGCCGTTGTTCAGCAAGCCACCGAGGATCGCGCCTTGCACGGCTTTTTCGATGTCGGCATCGGCGAGCACGATCATCGGGTTCTTGCCGCCCAGTTCCAGGGAGAAGCGCGTCATGTTTTCCATGCACGCCACGCCGACGCTCTTGCCCACGGCGGTGGAGCCGGTGAACGACACCTTGCTCACCAGAGGATGCGAGGTCAACACGCCGCCGACCGAGGCACCGCCACCGGTGACCACGTTGAACACGCCGGCCGGGATGCCCGCTTCCAGCGCCAGCTCGGCCAGGCGCATGGCGGTCAGCGGGGTTTCCATCGCCGGCTTGATGATCACCGTGCAACCGGTGGCCAGGGCTGGCATCAGCTTCCAGGCGGCGATCAGCAGCGGGAAGTTCCACGGCACGATGCCGACCACCACGCCCACCGGCTCACGTTTGGTGAACGCGGTGAATTTGGCGCCCGGTGGCAACGGAATCGACACGTCGAAGGTCTGCCCTTCGATCTTGGTCGCCCAGCCGGACATGTAGCGCATGAATTCCACGGTGGCGTTCAGGTCCAGCGCGCGGGCCATGTTGATCGACTTGCCCTGGCTCAGGGTTTCCAGCTGGGCCAGTTCTTCGGCGTGTTCTTCGACCAGGCGGGTGAAGTTCAGCAGGATGCGCTCACGGTCGGCCGGGCGCAGGCTCGACCACACGCCGGATTTGAACGCCTTGTGCGACGACTGTACGGCGCGCTCGACGATCTCCAGCGGCGCATCCAGGGTTTCGCACAGGATTTGCCCGGTGGCCGGGTTGACCACGGCGATGCTGTCGCCCTCGGCAAACACCCACTGGCCGTCAATGAAGCAGCCGTGACGACGTTCGAGGAATGCAGCCACCTGGGGCAGGATTTCAACGTTGCTCATAATTCACCTTTCATTCAGACGATTTGTTCAGGCGCAAATGCGGCCTGATCAGTGTTGTTCTTTGAGGAAGCACGCGACCGCCTGACGGTCGTCGGCGGAAGCCAGGCCCATATACGGCATGTAGGTACCCGGTACGTAGGCCTGGGGTTGGGTGATCAATTGCGTGATGTTCTCGGCTTGCCAGCTGACGTCTTTGTCGCGCATGGCCTGGGAGTAGCTGAAGCCCGGCAGCGAGCCGGACTTGCGCCCGTACACGCCGAACAGGTTCGGCCCCATCATCCCGGTCGTACCCTTGGTCACTGCGTGGCAGACGCTGCACTCAGTGGCAAACACTGCGGCACCACGCTGGGTATCCGTGGCGCACTCGGCGGCAGACACCGCCTGAGCCAGGGTGAAGGACAGCAAGCCGATGAGGGGCAAACGCAGCGAAGTGAACATAGGAAAACGCCCTTGAAAATCCACGCGCTCGCCGGCAGGCGAACGCCAACACCAAAAAATGCCGAGGCCAGGGTGCTTCGGCAGCTGGGTGGGGATTGTCGGTGGTCGCCGGCACGCAGGTTTTGCCCTGCGTGCCAGTTATGTTGGCCGGGCTGCCAAACCGGACAATCTGGCATGCACAACCAACTAATTGGCAAACAGGGAAAAGGGCGAACGAAAGCCGCGACTTAGTATCCGGGCAGACCGCAAACCTGCGCTCAAGAACAAGAACGGATGCCACACCATGCTCAAGTCCCCCTTGCTTCGTCTCTCGACGCTCGCGCTGATGATCAGCGCCGGCCAGGCCAATGCCTATGAGCTGTACGCCGATGATGACAGCCATCTGAACGCCACCCTCGAAGCCGCGTTCGGCATTTTCCACAGCCAGGAAAACTACGCCCTGTCCGGCCGTCTCGACGAAGGTTCCTCGTCGTGGCGCGAGGGCTACATCAAATACGGTTTGAGTTTCGACAAGGGCCTGGGCGGTGCGGGCACGGCGTACGGCGCGGGCAACCTGCTCAGCTCCGGCACCTGGGGCGACGGCGATGCCGCCGGTTTCAGCGATGGCACCGAACGCACCACCAAGTTCGAAGACGCCTACCTCGGCTGGCGTTCGGCCGATCTGTTTGGCGCATTGGGCAAGGACGGTGTGGACCTGTCCTTCGGCCGCCAGAACATCGTGGTCGGCGATGGCTTCCTGATCGACGGCGACGCCCTGAACATGGGCAAGGGCCTGGCCGACGGCGAGTTCAACCGTGGCGGCGCCTACTACCTGGCCGCCCGCAAAGCCTTCGACGAAACCGCCGTATTGCGTCTGGGCGGCAAGGAAGGCTGGCGCAGCGACCTGATGTGGCTCAAGTCCGACAACCGCGCCCAGGCCAAGACCGAAATGTACGTCGGCACCCTGGAGCACGTGGCCGAGGCCGGCACAGTGGGCCTGACCTACATCAAGACCACCGACATCGACGAGCAGTACGCCTCGCCGATCCAGCTCGAACGCGACGGCATGAAGACCTACAGCGTGCGCGCGGCGGGCAATGCCGGGGTGAAAGACCTGTTCCTGTCCGGCGAATACGCCAAGCAGGACAAACCCCACGCCGCCACCGAAGACGCCTGGTACCTGGAAGCCGGCTGGACTTTCTCCGACGCGATCTGGACCCCGAACGTCAGCTACCGCTACAGCCGCTTCTCGGAAGGCTACGACACCTTGTTCTACGGCATGAGCCGGGGTTATGGCACCTGGTTCCAGGGTGAAGTGGCGGGCAACTACGCCGGCCCTTTCAACAGCAATTCGCGGATACAGAACGTCGGGCTGAAAGTCTCGCCGCTGGAAAACCTCAACCTGGGCGCACTGTACTTCAACTTCGACACCATCGACCGCAGCCTGGGCAATACCGATGGCCACGAAGTCGACCTGTATGCCGAATGGCACGTCAACGACCACCTGACCGTGATGCCGCTGGTGGGCATCTACCAGCCGGACAAGAGCGCCGAAAACGGCGGCACGCAACTGGGCAACAACGACCGGAACGTCTACGCCCAACTGCTGTTCGTCACCGGTTTCTAACCTCGGTCGTGGGCAATGGCGGCGTCATTGCCCACGTGGAAAAAGGTATTTCCAATGCACAAGACACTCCTGACGATCCAGAGCAAGATCGCCCTCCTCGCCGGGCTCTGCCTGCTGCTGGTCGTCGGCCTGCTGATGGGGTTGTCGCTGTATCAGACCCACAAGAGCAGCCAGCAGGTTGCGCAAGCCAGCGGTGACATGCTCGCCAATGCGGCCAGGGAACACATGCAGGCCCTGGGCACAGTGCAGGCCATGCAAGTGCAACGCACCTTCATGCAGACCCACGAATACGGCCAGGGGTTATCGCGCTACCTGTTGTACCTGCGACAGCTGCAACAGCAGGGCAGCCTGACCCGCCCGCAACTGCGCCGGGAGCTGAGCACCCAGCTTCACCAGGCCTTGATCGACAAGCCCGACCTGCTCGGGCTTTATGTCATTTTCGAACCCGGTGGACTCGACGGCGACGACGCCGGTTTCGCCCACCAGGCGGACATTGGCAGCAACGAAACCGGACGCTTCGCCCTGTATTGGGTGCAGAGCAAACCCGGCGAACTGCAAGCGGTAATCGGCGACGAAGGCCTGCTCGCCAACACCGAGCCGGGGCCCAGCGGCGCGCCCTACAACGCCTTCTATACCTGCGCCCGCGACACCCGTCAGGCCTGTGTGCTCGAGCCTTATTTCGACGAGGCGTCCGGCAGCCGCAAACTGGTGACCAGCGTGGCCTTCCCGTTGCTGGAAAACGGCAAGGTGATCGCCGTGGTCGGGCTCGACATCAACCTCGCCGCCCTGCAACAGAACAGCCAGGCCAGCGCCCGTGAGTTGTTCGAAGGCAACGGTCAGATCAGCATCATCAGCCCGCGCGGGGTGATCTCCGCCGACAGCCAGGATGTCAGCCGTCTCGGCCAGCCGATGGACAGCGCCGAGGTGATGGACGCCTTGCGCCAGGGCAAACCCAAAGTGTTTGTCGACGCCCGGCAGATCGAGGTGCTTGAGCCGCTGTCACCGATTGCCGGCGCCGCACCGTGGGGCGTGCTGGTCGGTGTGCCACAAGACGTCTTGCTGGCGCCGGTGACCACCTTGCAAAAGGAACTCGATGCCCAGGGCGTGCAAAGCACCGCGCTGGAGCTGCTCCTCGGTGGCGGCTCGGCCCTGCTCGGCCTGCTGTTGATCGGCTACACGGCGCGGCGCATTACCCGGCCGCTGCAAGTGCTGACCCGCGTGATGGAGGATATCTCCCTCGGCGAAGGCGACCTGACCCGGCGCCTGCAGGTGCAATCGCGGGATGAAATCGGTCAACTGGCAACCGCCTTCAACCGCTTTGTCGAACGCATCCACCAGTCGATGCGCGAGGTGTCCTCGGCGGCCCTCGGTGTCAATGAAGGGGCGCGGCGCGTGCTGAATGCATCGAACGCTTCGCTGAACAATTTCGACGATCAATCCACCCGCACCAGCAGCGTGGCAGCGGCGATCAACCAGTTGGGCGCGGCCGCGCAAGAGATCGCCCACAACGCCAGCGATGCTTCGCACCAGGCGTCCAGTGCCCGGCAACAGGCCGAGGACGGACGCCAGGTGGTGCAACGCACGATCGAGGTGATGCACGATCTGTCGGGCAAGATCAGTGCCTCGTGCGCCAACATCGAAGTGCTCAACGACAAGACAGTGAACATCGGGCAGATCCTCGAAGTGATCAAGGGCATTTCCCAGCAGACCAACCTGCTGGCGCTCAACGCGGCCATTGAAGCGGCGCGGGCCGGTGAAGCGGGTCGTGGCTTTGCGGTAGTGGCGGACGAAGTGCGCAGCCTGGCCGGACGCACCCAGGCCTCGGCGCTGGAGATCCAGCAGATGATCGAAGAGCTGCAAGTGGGCGCACGGGAATCGGTCACCACCATGACCGAGAGCCAGCGCCACAGCGAAGAAAGCGTCACCATCGCCAACCTCGCCGGCTCCCGCCTGGGCAGCGTGACCCAGCGCATCGGCGAGATCGACAACGTCAACCAGTCCGTCGCCGCCGCCACGGAAGAACAGACGGCGGTGGTCGAGGCCCTTAACGTCGACATCACCCGGATCAACAGCCTGAACCAGCAAGGGGTGGAGAATTTGCAATCGACATTGCGCGCTTGTACCGAGCTGGAGCAACAGGCCGGACGGTTGAATCAGTTGGTGGGGAGTTTTCGTATCTGAGATCGGAGTTGCCTGATACACCGCCTTCGCGAGCAGGCTCGCTCCCACACTGGATTTTTGGCGTACTCACTTCTTGTGTTCACCAGAGATCCCTGTGGGAGCGGGCTTGCCCGCGAAGAGGCCAGCACATCCAACCTCATCATCGACTGACACTCCGCCTTCGCGAGCAAGCCCGCTCCCACATTTGGATCTCTGCCATGCACAAATCTTGTGTTTACCAGAGATCCCTGTGGGAGCGGGCTTGCCCGCGAAGAGGCCAGCACAGCCAACACCACCGTCGCCTGACACCCCGCCTTCGCGAGCAGGCTCGCTCCCACATTTGGATCTCTGCCATGCACAAATTTTGTGTTTACCAGAGATCCCTGTGGGAGCGGGCTTGCCCGCGAAGAGGCCGGCACAGCCAACATCCCTGCCGACTGATACTCCGCCTTCGCGAGCAAGCCCGCTCCCACATTTGGATTTCTGCCACACACAATTTCCAGGTGCACCACAGATCCCCTGTGGGAGTGAGCCTGCTCGCGATGAGGCCAGCACATCCAACATCAATGTCGACTAACTAAACATTGGGAAGATCCATCCTGTAACCCGCACCCGGCGCTCCTTCATGCAGCGCCACTTGAAGGTTCGAATACAGGGCATTCGCCTCAGCAGTGGTGATTGATCTCGAACAATCACGCAGTACAACCCGGAGCAGCACATTCTCCTGGCCCGGCAGCAATCCGAGGCGATCGATGGCCTGCGAAGGCAGTTCCGTGAACGCCCAACGCCCTTTGATCTGCATTTCCTCGATCCAGTCCGAACAATCGCCGGCGGCCAGCAACATCCTTTCAGTCAACACTTCCTCGCTGAGCCCCGGCGTTACCGCCAACGAAATATCACGCGTAATCGAAGGCAAACGAGAGACGGCGCTCCACGGACTCAGATCGTGCATCTGTGCCTGTACTCGTTCGTTCTGATCGCGCAGCAAACGAATATCTGGGATACCTTTTCGCAACATTGTCAGGCGATCCAACCCCATTCCCAGCGCCAGTCCCCCATGACGCAAAGGATCGATCTTCAGTCGCTCCAACAACGATTTGGCAATTCGACCGCACTCCAGAACCTCTACCGGGACGCCGTCATTCAACAGATTTACTTCGATCCCGCCCTCAGTGTAGTGATGCGGACTATCACTGTAGATCCAAGGCATATCAGGCACGGCAGAATTGAGGATATCGCCGACCAGGCAAAGCAGATTCTCATGCGTCGACAAATCAGGATCACCGAGCACCCAGATATCCATCTGATGCGGTTCCGCACAATGCCAACGGTCCCGGCTGTCGCGCCGAAAAGTGATACCAGGCGCCGCCAATAATATTGACTGTCCTGGCTGACGTAGCTTGGCCGCTCGCTGAAGCGCAGACGGAATTTGGCTAGTGGTTTGCGTCCGTAACAGAGACCACTCGTCAACCCACCGAGTGTGTGCACTCCCAAGCGTAATCTCAGATGGGTCATAACCAAGCAATCCGTAGTTTTCTTCAGCGGAGACAATCCTCGGGCCCGTTTGCACTTGCGCTTGTGGCCAGCCTTTATCCGTTATCCCCTGAAGGACCTCCTTCAGCAATAATCGAATGGCGTGATCGGGTGCAGCGGGTTCTGTTAGATCAGCCAGCAAAAGGGCTTGTTTGAGCCCTATGTCCGTAATGGTTCGCTTTGAAGACATCTCCATATTTTTTCTGCCCTGAATTCCGGATACACAGAACCGGCACAGTACACAGACATGGGCAGGTATAGCCGCAGCACCAGAAAAATCAGATCGGACTGACAGCCATGTCTTACCCCGCATATGGAGCGCAAAAGTCCCACCCAAATCTGGCACCCACAACCAACCACATGGCACACACGCACACCTGCCCCGCCACACCCCCGGCGTAGTATCGAAGCCGACCTCTGGGGCACAACCCGCTCCAAAGTGCCCTGCAATGCAACGCTGAACCCCTCCACATCTCACTAAAACAATAAATCGGCCTTCGGGTCGCGGGAGATTTCTGTGCTCAAGAAAAGTGCGCTGGGCTGGCCAAAGATTGCCGGCCTCGGAATTGCGTTGGTGGTGGCCGGGCAGTTTTCCGGCTGGAACTTCGGGCTGGCGGCCGGTGGCTGGCTGAACATGTTGATCGCCACGTTGTTGATGGCCCTGCTCTGCGGCGGCCTGGCCTTGTGCGTGGCGGAACTGTCCACGGCGTTGCCCAGCGCTGGCGGCGTGTTCGTGTATGCGCAAAGTGCGTTCGGGCCGTTCGTGGGGTATCTGGTCGGCGTTGCCTGTGCCTTGGCGCTGACCATCGGCACCGGTGCGGCAGCGACCTTCATTTGCGCCTACACCGAATCGATTTTCGGCCTCGGTGGCTGGCCGGTGAAGACCGCGCTGTTCGCGGTGATCATCGGCATCCACATGCGCGGCGTCGGTGAGGCCATGGGCCTGACCTTCATTGCCGGCGTGATCGCCGTGGTCGCCCTGCTCACCTTTGGCGTGGCCATGGCGCCCCATGTCGAACTGGCCAACTTGCTGAAACTGCCCGCCAACGTCGTCACCCCGGTCAGCCTCGGCGGCATCTTCGCCTGCGTACCCTTCGCGATCTGGTTGTTCATCACGGTCGAGCAAACTGGTTCGGCAGCCGAAGAGGCGCACAACCCCGGCCGCACCATGCCACGGGGCATTCTGGCAGCGATCGGCACCTTGCTGGTGACGGCGCTGGTGGTGCTGGTCTGCGCACCCGGTGCCGGTGGCGTCGAGCTGGTCGGTTCGGCAGGTGATCCGTTGTACGCCGCGATGTCCAGCAGCAGCGCCTTCGGTGACGGCTCCTGGCTGGCCAAGGTGATTGGCTGCGGCGCGGTGTTCGGCCTGATCGCTACCTTCTTTTCACTGGTGTTCGCCGCGTCCCGGCAGTTGTTCGCCATGGCCCGCGACGGCTTGTTCCCGCAATGGCTGGGCAAGACCGGCAAACGCGGCACACCCTGGCCGGCGCTGTTGCTGATCGGCGCCATCGGCCTGCCGCTGTCCGAAGTGGACCCGGCCACGGTGATGCTCGCGGTCGTGTTGCTGCTCAACGTTGGCTACCTGTTCATCTTCGCCGCGTACCTGCGCATCAAGACCCGCCAGCCTGACCTGCCACGGCCCTTCACTTTGCCCGGCGGCAAACTGGTTGCCTGGCTGGGCCTGGCCCTGACGCTGGTGGTGATCGCCGCCTGCTTCCAGCTCGACCTGCTGATGCTGATCGCCCTCGCCGTGACCTTCAGCCTGTGCATTTTCAACTACCTGCTGCGCAACCGTCGCGCCACTGTCATCGAGGTTCCGGACCATGCCTGAAAACACTCTGCTGCAACGCCGCCATCGCGTACTGGGCAGCGCCTCACCGCTGTTCTACGACAAACCCTTGCACCTGGTGCGCGGCGAAGGTGTCTGGCTGTTCGACGTCGACGGTCGTCGCTACCTCGACGTCTACAACAACGTGCCCTGTGTTGGTCACTGCAACCCTCACGTGACCGAGGCCATGCACCGCCAGGCCACCACGCTGAACATCCACACCCGCTACCTCGACGAGCAAGTGGTGCGCTACGCCGAACGCCTGACCGCGACCTTCGGCGAGCCGCTGGACACCGCGATGTTCACCTGCACCGGCAGCGAGGCCAATGAGCTGGCGCTGCGTCTGGCACGCTTTGCCAGTGGCGGCACCGGCATCATCGTCAGTGACTACAACTACCACGGCAACTCGGCGTCGCTGGCGCAAGTCACCACCGCCCTGCCCTCGCCGGAACCCTTCGCCGCCCATGCCCGCGCCGTGCCGATTCCGTGCCTGTACCGGGCACCGGCCGGCACCACCGAGGCGCAACTGGCCGAGCAATACGCGGCCAACATCGCCGCCGCGATTGCCTCGATGCAGGCCCAGGGCATTCGCCCGGCCGCGCTGCTGATCGACACCCTGTTCGCCAACGAAGGCCTGCCACGGGTGCCGGCGAGCTTCGTCAACAAGGCCGCCGCGCTGATCCGCGCTGCCGGCGGTCTGTTCATCGCCGACGAAGTGCAGTCCGGCTTCGGCCGTACCGGTGATCACCTGTGGGGTCATCAGGCCCACGGCGTGGTACCGGACATCGTCACCCTCGGCAAACCCATGGGGAACGGCTATCCACTGGCCGGCTTGATCACCCACAAGGCCCTGGTCGAATCCTTCGGTCGCCATGCGATGTACTTCAACACCTTTGGTGGCTCGCCCGTGGCGGCGGCGGTCGGCATGGCGGTGCTGGACGTGATCGAGCAACAGCAACTGCTGAAAAACGCGCAAGACGTCGGCGCTTACGTGCAACAACGCCTGCAAGCGCTGGCCGCCAGGCACTCGATCATCGGCGACGTGCGCGGCAAGGGCCTGTTCTTCGCCATGGAACTGGTGCGCGACCACGCCAGCAAGGAGCCGGCCGGCCTGGAGGCGCGCAAGGTGGTCAACGACATGCGCGAGAACGGCGTGCTGATCAGCAAGATCGGCGCCGGCGACAACATTCTGAAGCTACGGCCGCCGCTGGTGTTCGGCCGCGATCACGCCGACCTGTTTGTCGACACCCTGGACTACGCCCTGAGCGCGATTTGAGGCCCTGCCATGACTGAGTTCCACACCCTGCCACACGACCAGCAAGTGGCCCGTCTGCACCAACTGGCGCGCCATGCCCTGCAACAGTGGGACGGCGAGTTCGCCAACATCGAACTGGTGAAGTTTCGCGAGAACGCGGTGTTCTCCGCCCACCGCCACGATGGTCAGCGGGTTGCCTTGCGCATCCACCGCAATGGCTATCACGGCGAAGCCGCGCTGCGTTCCGAGCTGCAATGGATGGAGGCACTGGCCGGTGCCGGCATCACCGTGCCGCAGATCATCCGTGCGCAGAATCAAAGCCACCTGGTCGAAGTCACCCATCAAGCCATCGGCGAGCCGCGCCACATCGACATGCTCGCCTGGCTGCCGGGCGCCACCGCCGGTACCTCGGAGAACGGGGTGCAGGCCGATACCGAAATCGATTTTCTGTTCCGTGAGGCCGGCGCGATTGCCGCGCGCATTCACCTGCATTCGGCGGATTGGCAGCAGCCGGACGAGTTCGTCCGGCACGCTTGGGATGAAGAAGGCCTGATCGGCGCCAATCCGTTCTGGGGGCGTTTCTGGGAGCTGGAGCAACTCAGCGATGAGCAACGGGAGCTGCTGCAACAGGCGCGGCGCACGGCGCGCAAGGACTTGCGCCAGTACGGCCGGCACCTGGGCAACTTCGGCATGATCCACGCCGACCTGGTGCCCGAGAACCTGCTGATCGAAGGCCCGCGCCTGCGCCTGATCGACTTCGACGATGCCGGGTTTGGCTGGCACATGTTCGAGTTGGCCACCGCGCTGTACTTCTGCCTGGATGACCCGCGCTTTGATCAGATCAAGACCGCGCTGCTCGACGGCTACCACGCGGTCAAGCCGCTGACCGAGGCGGATCGCAAGACCCTGGCGCTGTTCCTGATGCTGCGCGGCACCACGTACCTGGGCTGGATTCACACCCGCCAGGGCACGCCGACAGCGATTGAAATGGCGCCGATGCTGATTGAGCGGGCTTGCTTGTTGGCTCGGGAATACTTGCAGGTCTGATACACCGCTATCGCGGGCAAGCCCGCCACTAAACCTGTGGGAGCGAGCTTGCTCGCGATGGTCTCAAGAACACCGCGCTTAGCCAGCAAGCACGCGTTTTCGTTAACGTCCATCGCGAGCAAGCTCGCTCCTACAACAGCAACAACGGGTTTGTCAGTTGTTTTTCGCGAGCCGGATGTCGCCGCTGTCCCATCCGCCCCCCAGGGATTTGTAGATCGCCACAATGGCCCGGTACTGGTCGGTTTCACCCAGTGCCTGGGCATCTTCGGCGTTCAGGCGCTCGCGTTGCGCGTCGAGCAACACCAGGTAGTCCACCACCCCTTCCTTGTATTGGGTCGCCGCCAGGTCGGCCGCGGCACGGCTCGACTCGCTTTGCCGGATCAGCGACAGCAGGCGTTGCTGGCGCTTGCCGTAGTCGCTGAAGGCGTTTTCCGACTCTTCCAGGGCGAGCAGCACCTGTTGCTCATAGGTCGCCAACGCCCCCTCGGCCTCGGCGTCTGCACCACGAATACGCGCCCGCACACTGCCCAGGTCAAACGCGGCCCAGGTGATGCTCGGGCCCAGGCTCCAGGCCCGGGCGGCGCTGGAACCGATCTGCGAACCACGCCCCGCGATGAACCCCAGGAAGCCGCTCAAGCTTACCCGTGGAAACAGGTCGGCGGTGGCCACGCCGACATCCGCCGTTGAAGCCGCCAGGCGGCGCTCTGCCGCGCGCACATCCGGGCGCCGCTGCAACAGCTCGCCGGGGTCGCCAACCGGCAACGCCTTGGCGATGGCCGGCAAGTCCTTCGGACTCAAGTCGATGCCCAGCGTGTCCGGGCGTTCACCCAGCAGCGTAGCGATGCGGTTTTTGTGGTGCACCTGCTCCGCCTGCAGTTGCGGCACGCTCGCCTCGACGGCCGCCAGGCGGGCATCGGCACGTACCACGTCGAGTTCATTGCCCACGCCCGCGTCACGCAGGCTCACCGTGACGCTGCGCGATTCGCTCTGATTCTTGAGGTTGGCCAGGGCGATTTTTTCCCGCAGTTGCGCACCCCGCAGCTGACCATAGGCATCCACCAACTCGGCGATCATGCTCACCCGCAGTTGGTACAGATCCGCCGCCGTGGCGTCTTCCCGGGCATCGCTGGATTCCAGTTCGCGCTGGATGCGCCCGAACAGATCGATCTCCCAGGCCATGTCCAGGCCCAGGTCGTAGCGATCGGTGTTGACCCGCTGCTCGGTCAGACCCGGCACCTGCGACTTGCCCTGCTGGCTGCTGACCCGGCTGGTGACCACCGGCAGGTTGTCGTTGCTGATGTCATCGCGGATGGCCCGCGCAGCTTTCCAGCGGGCGAAGGCCACGCGCAGATCGCGGTTGCCGTTGAGCGCTTTACCGACCAGCTGATTCAACGTGGGGTCATCGAATTGCTGCCACCACACCGTTTCGAAACGCGTTTGATCGTAGTTGACCCCTTGGGCCGAGACGACATGGGCCGGCGCCGTGTCCGGGGTCTTGTAATCCGGCCCGACGGTGCAGGCGGCCAGCGCGGTGACCAGCAGACTCGGTAAAAACAGCTTGAAAGCCTTCATCAGTGTGCCTCCGGATCGATGACCTTGAGCGAGTGAGCGCGGGCCGCCTGGCGCGCGGCTTTACGTTCGATGTAGCGACGGATAAGGACGTAGAACACCGGTGTCAGCAACAGACCGAAGAAGGTCACCCCGAGCATCCCGGAGAACACGGCAACTCCCATGGCCCGACGCATCTCGGAACCGGCGCCGGTGGACGTCACCAGCGGGATGACGCCCATGATGAACGCGAACGACGTCATCAGGATCGGGCGCAGGCGCTGGCGGCAGGCTTCGAGTACAGCGTCCAGCGGCGACAGGCCCTGGTCCTGTTTGTCCTTGGCGAACTCGACGATCAGGATCGCGTTCTTGCACGCCAGCCCCACCAGCACGATCAAGCCGATCTGGGTGAAGATGTTGTTGTCGCCCTTGGAGATGATCACCCCGGCAATCGCCGACAGCAGGGTCATCGGCACGATCAGGATCACCGCCAGCGGCAGGCTCCAGCTTTCATACAGGGCCGCCAGCACCAGGAAGGCCAGCAGGACGCAGAGCGGGAACACCAGCAACGCGGTGTTGCCGGAGAGGATCTGCTGGTAGGTCAGATCGGTCCATTCGTAGGTCATGCCGTTGGGCAGCTCTTGCTTCAACAGCTTTTCAATCGCCGCCTGCGCCTGGCCGGAGCTGTAGCCCGGGGCCGCGCTACCGTTGATTTCTGCGGTGACGAAACCGTTGTAGTGCGAGACCCGGTCGGGCCCCGACGTCGGGCTGACCTTGACGAAGGTGGCCAGTGGAATCATCTCTCCACGGTTGTTACGCACCTTCAACTGACCGATCTGCTCCGGCTCCTGGCGGAACTGTTGCTCAGCCTGGACATTGACCTGATAGGTACGGCCAAAACGGTTGAAGTCGTTGGCGTACAGCGAACCCAGGTACACCTGCAGCGTGTCGAAAATGTCGTTGATCGCCACGCCGTGGGTCTTGGCTTTTTCGCGATCGATGGCGGCTTCGACCTGGGGCACGTTCACCGTGTAGCTGGTGAACAGGTTGGCCAGCTCCGGCACGCTGCGGCTCTTGCCGATGATGTTCATGGTCTCTTTGTACAGCTCGTCGTACCCCAGGTTGCCGCGGTCTTCGATCTGCAGGCGGAAGCCACCAATGGTGCCCAGGCCTTGAACGGGCGGCGGCGGGAACACCGCGATGTAGGCGTCTTGAATGCCACCGAACTTGGCGTTCAGCGAAGCGGAAATCGCTCCGACGGACAGGCTCGGGCTTTTGCGTTCATCGAAAGCGCTCAAGCCGATAAAGGCAATACCGGCGTTCGGGCTGTTGGTGAAACCGTTGATCGACAGGCCCGGGAAGGCCACGGCGCTGTCGAAGCCCGGTTCGTTCATGGCGATGGTACTCATGCGCCGGATCACCGACTCGGTGCGATCCAGGCTGGCCGCATCCGGCAGTTGCGCGAAGGTCACCAGGTACTTTTTGTCCTGGGTCGGCACGAACCCGGTCGGCGTGGTGCTGAAGCCCATGTAGGTCAGGGCGATCAGGCCGGCATAGACCAGCAACGCCACGCTGCTGCCACGGATGACCTTGGACACGGTCCCGACATACCCGTTGCCGGCCTTTTCGAACAGCCGGTTGAAGGGCTTGAACAGCCAGCCACCGAACAGGCGATCCAGAGTCCTCGAAAAGCGGTCCTTGGGTGCGCTGTGGGACTTGAGCAAAACCGCCGCCAATGCCGGCGACAAGGTCAGCGAGTTGAACGCAGAGATCACCGTGGAGATCGCAATGGTCAGGGCGAACTGTTTGTAGAACTGCCCCGTCAGGCCGGAAATGAACGCCGCCGGGACGAACACCGCGCACAACACCAACGCCGTGGCGATGATCGGGCCGGTCACCTCGCCCATGGCTTTTTGCGTCGCTTCGACCGGATCGAGCCCTGTCTCGATATTGCGCTCGACGTTCTCCACCACCACGATCGCATCGTCGACCACGATGCCGATGGCCAATACCAGGCCGAACAGCGACAAGGCGTTGAGCGAAAAACCGAACAGGTGCATCACGGCAAAGGTGCCGATCAACGACACCGGTACGGCGACCAGTGGAATGATCGAGGCGCGCCAGGTTTGCAGGAACAGGATCACCACCAGCACCACGAGGATCAGCGCTTCGAACAGCGTATGAACCACCGCCTCGATCGAGCTGCGCACGAAGATGGTCGGGTCGTAGACGATCTCGTAGTCCATGCCTTCCGGGAAGCTCTTCTTCAGCTCGGCCATCTTCGCCCGCACCTGGTCGGAAACGTCGATGGCATTGGAACCCGGGCGCTGGAAGATCGGCATCGCCACCGCTTCCTGGTTGTTGAGCAAGGCGCGCAAGGCGTATTGGTTGGAGCCGAGTTCAATCCGCGCAATGTCCTTGAGGCGGGTGATCTCGCCGTCCGCACCACTGCGGACGATCACGTTCTCGAACTCTTCTTCGGTAACCAGGCGGCCCTGGGAGTTGATCGACATCTGGAAGCTGGTGGCGTTGGGCGCAGGCGGTGAACCCAGTTGGCCGGCCGCCACTTGGCGGTTCTGTTCACGCACCGCATTGACCACGTCGGTGGCGGTCAGGTTGCGTGACGCGGTCTTGTTCGGGTCGAGCCAGATGCGCAGCGAGTAGTCGCCGATACCGAACATCTTCACGTCACCGATTCCGTTCAGGCGCGACAGCTCATCCTTGACGTTGAGGATCGCGTAGTTGGACAAGTAGAGCATGTCGTAGCGCTTGTCCGGTGAGGTCAGGTGCACCACCATCGTCAGCTCGGGCGACGCCTTGTCCACGGTGATGCCGATGCGCGTCACTTCCTCGGGAAGCTTCGGCTCGGTGCGGGTCACGCGGTTCTGCACCTGTACCTGGGCGTTATCCAGATCGGTGCCCAGGGCGAAGGTCACGGTGAGCGTGAGTCGACCATCGGCCGTCGACTGCGAAGACATGTACAGCATGTTCTCCACGCCGGTGATGGCTTGTTCCAGGGGCGCGGCCACGGTTTCACCGATGACCTTGGGGTTGGCTCCCGGATAGTTGGCGTGAACGACGACAGTGGGTGGCACCACTTCCGGGTACTCGCTGATCGGCAACTGGAACAGCGCGATGGCGCCGGCAATCAGGATCAGCAGTGAGAGCACGGCGGCGAAAATCGGCCGCGTGATAAAGAACCGGGAGAACTTCATGGCAGTGTTCCTTTATCCGCGAGGCGAAACGGCGGCATCGGTTTTCACCAGTGCCGGTGACGGAGCGACGGGCTGATTACCCGCCTCGACGGCCTGCCGCTGACGGGCCAGGTTGGCGACGGTTTGCGCATCGGCCATCGGCGCGTCCTGAGGCGTGACCACCGCGCCGGGCCGGACCCGTTGCAGGCCGTTGATGACAATCCGGTCGTCTTTTTGCAAACCGCTGCGCACGATGCGCAAGCCTTCGAGCTTCGGTCCCAGATCGA
Organism: Pseudomonas sp. GW456-E7; assembly: GCF_059424105.1. Classification (NCBI taxonomy): domain Bacteria; kingdom Pseudomonadati; phylum Pseudomonadota; class Gammaproteobacteria; order Pseudomonadales; family Pseudomonadaceae; genus Pseudomonas; species Pseudomonas sp. GW456-E7. Next base: position 21,989 of record NZ_JBWKZB010000061.1, read on the forward strand.
CGCTGCGGTACACGGCCTTGTTGTCCTGGTCGATCACCAGCACGAATCGCTTGCCAAGGTCGGTGCCCACGGCCTCGTCCTTGATCAGCAGGCCGGCATAGGCCGCGCTGCCCACCAGTTTCAATCGGGCATACAGGCCCGGGGTGTATTGGCCGTCGGCGTTGTCGAACACCGCGCGGCCACGGATGGTGCCGGTCTTGGGATTGACCTGGTTGTCGACGAAGTTCATCTGCCCCAGGTGGCTATTGCCCTCCTCGTTCGACAAGCCCATATACACCGGCGTGGATTGACTGCGCCGGCCTTCACGGGAGAGCTGGCCGTACTTGAGGAACAGGCGTTCGTCGGCATCGAAATAGGCGTAGACCTTGTCGGTGGAGACCACGCTGGTCAGCGCCGAGGTGTCGGCGGTGACGATGTTGCCGGCGGTGATTTCGGCACGGCTGACCCGGCCGCTGATCGGCGCAGTGACGCGGGTGAAGCTCAGGTTCAGGCGCGCCAGGTCCAGCTGCGCCTGAACCGAATCGACACCGGCCTTGGCTTCCTGGGCCGTGGTGCTGCGCGTGTCGGCCAGTTCCGCAGAAATGGCATTGCTGCTCAACAGGCGCTGGCCGCGTTGCGCTTCGTTGGCGCTTCGAACCAGCGCGGCGCGAGCCTGTTGCAACTGCGCTTCGAGGCGGTGCACTTCGTGTTCGAACGGACGTGGATCGATCTGGAACAGCAGATCCCCTTTCTTGACCGACTCGCCATCGGTGAAGGCGACACGATCGATCTGCCCCGAAACCCGCGGACGAACCACGACGGTTTCCGGCGCTTCCAGACGGGCAGTGACTTCATCCCATTCGGTAATGGGTTGCTCAAGCACTTTGGCGACGGTGACAGAAGGCGCACCCGGCGCCTTGGCGGCATCGGGTGCGTGACCGCAGGCCGTGATGGCCGCCAGGGTCAGGGCAGCAAGGGGATAACGCAAAGGTTTGAGTGACTGTTCCATGGGGGTGTCCGCCAGACGGTTTAAGGGTTGGAGAATTCTCGGCCGCGCAAGGGGGTGCGACGAATCGAATGGAGTGAACTTGGGTATCACTATTAATGATGGCTATCATGTATAAGCACAAAAAAAAGGTTTTCACGCAATCCCGGGAAACTGTAGGAGCCAGCTTGCTGGCGATGAACGCCAGTGCGCCGCGTTTATCCAGTTCACCCGCGTTATCGTTAACGACCATCGCTGGCAAGCCAGCTCCCACAGGGGACCGTGCCCACGCTGAAAAACTGTGGGAGCCAGCCTGCTGGCGATGGACTCCAGTGCGCCGCGTTTATCCAGCTCACCCGCGTTATCGTTGACGACCATCGCTGGCAGGCCAGCTCCCACAGGGGACCGCGTTCACGCGAGAAAACTGTAGAAGCCAGCCTGCTGGCGATGGACGCCAGTGCGCCGCGTTTATCCAGTTCACCCGCGTTATCGTTAACGACCATCGCTGGCAGGCCAGCTCCCACAGGGGACCGCGTTCACGCGAGAAAACTGTAGGAGCCAGCCTGCTGGCGATGGACTCCAGTGCGCCGCGTTCATCCAGTTCGCCCGCGTTATCGTTAACGACCATCGCTGGCAAGCCAGCTCCTACAGGGGACCGTGTTCATCCAGTTCACCCGCGTTATCGTTGACGACCATCGCTGGATCCAAATCAGTGAAGGCCCCTATGAATCAGCAGGTTTTTTCATTACAACCCGTCAGACTGACGGCGAAACAAATGGAGTCCAGTGCCAGCCCGAGCGTTTGCGCCACCTGCAAGGCTCGGGTGGTTGGTTCCATTTTGTGGCCAATGCGTTTAAACAGGGGGTCGTTGAACAGTGTGCGCAGACGAGCCAATGCGCCGCTGACCGCCGGTTGGCCAAGGGACAGTCTTTGCGCGGCCCGAGTGACGTTGCGCTCCTGAATGAGCGCCTCGAATACCACCAGCAGATTGAGGTCGATATTGCGCAGATCATTACGTTTCATGGGTCAGCACCCTGTGAGGTGTTTTTCCTGCAAGGCCATTGCCGCGAATTTATATTACGACCATCATTAATACCAGCCCTTCAGCAAAAAATTGCCATGGCGCCCATCGCAAGACAGGACTCCACTCATGAAAGTGACGAAAGACAAGGCAGCGGCCAACAAGGAAGCGATCCTCGGCGCGGCCTCGAGGATGTACCGGGAAAAAGGCATCGACGGCATCGGGATCGGCGAACTGTCCCGCTCGGTGGGCCTGACCCACGGCGGCTTTTACGGACAGTTCCCCGGTGGCAAGGAGCAGTTGGCGTCGGAGGCCGTGAGCCGTACGTTCGAAACCAACATCGACGACTGGCGAGCGGCCAAATCCATCCCCGAACTGCTCAAGAGGTACTTGAGCCAAAGCCACATGAACAACTGGACCGAAGGCTGCCCGATCCCTGCCCTGGCGGCCGATGTCGCGCGCAACGGCGGTGCCGTCAGCCACTCGTTCACCCAAGGCGTGCAGACCCTGATCGAAACGCTGATGCCATTGGTCGACGGCGAAACCGATGATGAAAAACACCAGGAAGCCTTGCGCATCCTGTCATCGATTACCGGGGCGATACTGATCGCCAGAGCCCTGGACAACCCGCGATTGTCGCAGCAGTTCCTGCAATCGGTGATCGATGCCTGGTCTGTCGGTGCTGAACAACACTAGAAGGGCTTGCCGCGACCAGGTCCCTGCAGGTCGCGGCAAGTTCAGGCCTTTTGATTACGCCAGATCGAAACGATCCAGGTTCATCACCTTTGTCCACGCAGCCACGAAGTCCTTGACGAATTTCTGCTGCGCATCGGCGCTGGCATAGACTTCGGCCAGCGCACGCAACTGCGCGTTCGAACCGAAGACCAGGTCAACCCGGGTGCCCGTCCACTTCACCGCACCGGTTTTGCGATCACGCCCTTCGAACTCCTGCTGGGCATCCGACACCGGCTTCCACTCCACCCCCATGTCCAGCAGGTTGGTGAAGAAGTCATTGGTCAGCGCTTCCGGCCGTTGGGTGAACACACCGTGTTTGCTCTGGCCGACGTTGGTGTTCAACACCCGCAGGCCACCCAGCAGTACCGTCATTTCCGGCGCGCTGAGCGTCAGCAGTTGTGCCTTGTCGATCAGCAAGGATTCGGCCGGCACGCGGTACTGGGTTTTCAGGTAGTTACGGAAGCCGTCGGCAATCGGTTCAAGGAAACCGAAGGACTCGACATCGGTCTGCTCCTGGCTGGCGTCCGTGCGGCCTGGGCTGAACGGCACCGTCACACTGTGGCCGGCGTTTTTCGCCGCCTGTTCGACACCCGCACCGCCGGCGAGCACGATCAGGTCGGCCAGGGAGATTTTCTTGCCGCCGCTGTTGAACTCCTTCTGGATGCCTTCCAGTTTGGCCAGCACATTGGCCAGTTGCTCCGGCTGGTTGGCCGGCCAGGACTTCTGCGGCGCCAGGCGCAGGCGCCCGCCGTTGGCTCCGCCGCGTTTGTCGGAGCCACGGAAGCTGGACGCGGCGGCCCACGCCGTCGATACCAGCTGCGACACCGACAGGCCGGACGCCAGCACCTTGCTTTTCAGGCCTGCCACATCGCTGTCGTTGACCAGCGGATGATCGACGGCAGGGATCGGGTCTTGCCACAGCAGTTCCTCGCCGGGCATTTCCGGGCCGAGGTAGCGCGAGAGCGGGCCCATGTCCCGGTGAATGAGTTTGTACCAGGCGCGCGCGAAGGCATCGGCCAGTTGATCGGGGTTGGCCAGGAAGCGCCGGGCAATCGGTTCGTAGATCGGGTCGAAACGCAGGGCCAGGTCCGAGGTCAGCATGGTCGGATCACGACGTTTGGACGGATCAAAGGCATCCGGAATGATCCCGGCACCGGCACCGTTCTTCGGTTTCCACTGATGGGCGCCGGCCGGGCTCTTGGTCAGTTCCCAGTCGAAACCGAACAGGTTTTCCAGGTAGTTGTTGCTCCATTTGGTGGGCGTGGTGGTCCAGGTCACTTCCAGGCCGCTGGTGATGGTATCGGCCCCTTTACCGGTGCCGAATGTGCTCTTCCAGCCCAGGCCTTGCAGCTCCAGGCCGGCAGCTTCCGGTTCCGCCCCGACGTTGTCGGCAGGCCCGGCGCCGTGGGTTTTACCGAAGGCGTGGCCACCGGCGATCAACGCCACGGTTTCCTCGTCGTTCATCGCCATGCGGCCGAAGGTTTCGCGGATGTCCTTGGCCGAGGCGACCGGGTCCGGTTCGCCTTCCGGGCCTTCCGGGTTCACATAGATCAGGCCCATCTGCACCGCGGCGAGGGGGTTTTCCAGATTGCGGCCATTTTCGGTACGGCTGTCCTCGTTTCTGCCAGGCTCAGCCACCAAGGGCACATCGCCGGGTTTCTGCACCGGTTTGTCTTCTTTTCCGTAACGCGAGTCACCGCCCAGCCATTTGCTTTCAGAACCCCAGTAAACGTCTTCGTCCGGTTCCCAGACATCCGCGCGGCCACCGGAAAAACCAAACGTCTTGAAGCCCATGGACTCCAGGGCGACGTTGCCGGTGAGGACGATCAGGTCGGCCCAGGAGATCTTGTTGCCGTACTTTTGCTTGATCGGCCAGAGCAGCCGGCGGGCCTTGTCGAGGCTGACGTTGTCCGGCCAGCTGTTGAGCGGTGCAAAGCGTTGTTGGCCGGAACCGGCCCCGCCCCGGCCGTCACCGGTGCGATAGGTGCCTGCGGCGTGCCAGGACATGCGGATGAAGAGAGGCCCATAGTGACCGAAGTCCGCCGGCCACCAGTCCTGGGAGTCGGTCATCAGCGCAGTCAGGTCATTTTTCAGCGCCTGGAAGTCAAGGCTCTTGAAGGCTTCGGCGTAGTTGAAGTCGCCCCCCAACGGGTCAGACTTGGGCGAGTGTTGACTCAGGATCTTCAGGTTCAGTTGGTTCGGCCACCAGTCGCGGTTCGTCGTGCCACCGCCAGCGGCGTGATTGAACGGGCATTTCGATTCAGTTGACATGGCATCTCCTCTTGATTTTGTTTTCAGCTAACCACCCTTGAGCGTGGATCCGGATCACCGATTGATGAAATAGCTTTTCGGTATGGGATCCATAGCCTTGAGGCTATGACAGCCCCGCGATCAGTCGCTCCAGACCATCCATTAAAGTACCGGTCGGGGAAACTGTCGCTTCATCCGGTGGAGATAGCTGATAAACAGTGCAAATCAGTCACGCAATGCAAGATCAGCAACACCTGCCACAATGGATTAATACCATTTGCTACAAGGACGTGGGCGACAGGAAGGATTGTTTGCCGCGAGAGGTTGCGCCATGTACCTCAAAGCCATTGTCATCTGGGTAGTGCTGGCGATCATCGTCGTCGCCGTGCTCTGTCGCCTGGTGCATAACGCCAAGGCCGCCGACCGGGCACTCAAGATCGCCAAGCCGGATCATCAGCCTCACGGGCGAAAGAATGACAAGGCCCCATGACTGACCCGGGGCAACAGGGACGGCGACAATCCGGATCGCCGCGCGGCCTCCATCTCTCGGGACTTTGCTCCAGACAATAAAAAACCGGCCTTTCAGCCGGTTTTTTATTGTTCACTCAACAGCACTTGGGTCCGGCTTTACTGCCGTAACGGGCCTCCTGGCGCTCGCGGAAGAACGCCTCGTAGTCCATCACCGGTTTGTCCGGGTGCTTGGTCTGCATGTGCTCGACATAGTTGTCGTAGTCGGGCATGCCGACCATCAGGCGCGCGGCCTGACCGAGGTATTTACCCAGGCGACTCAGGTCATTGAACATGCTGCCCTCCTCGCCTATGCATTCGGCAGCGCCTGGAATGGCGCTTCTTTATCCGTACGCTCTTTGCTGCCCCAGGCGGCGATACCGACCTTGAGTGCGAAGAACAGGATGCTGAACACCACGAACAGGAACAGCGCAGTCAGCGTGGCGTTGGTGTAGGCGTTGAAGATCACGTGCTGCATCTGCTCAATGCTCTTGGCCGGGGCCAATACCTGACCATTGGCCAGGGCATCACTGTACTTCTTCGCCAGGGCGAGGAAGCCGATCGCCGGGTTGGCATCGAACAGCTTGATGAAGCCGGCGGTGGTGGTGCAGATCAGCAACCACACAGCCGGCAGCAAGGTGACCCAGGCATAACGCTGACGCTTCATCTTGATCAGCACCACGGTGCCGAGCATCAGCGCGATACCGGCCAGCATCTGGTTGGAGATGCCGAACAGCGGCCACAAGGTGTTGATGCCGCCCAGCGGATCGATCACGCCCTGGTACAGCAGATAACCCCACATGGCCACGCAACCGGCGGTGGCGATCAGGTTGGCGGTCCAGGACTCGGTGCGGCGCAGGGCCGGCACGAACGAGCCGAGCAGGTCCTGGAGCATGAAGCGCCCGGCACGGGTGCCGGCGTCGACTGCGGTCAGGATGAACAGCGCTTCGAACAGGATCGCGAAGTGGTACCAGAACGCCATGGTGTTCTCGCCCGGCAACAGCTGGTGCAGGATCTGCGCGATCCCCACCGCCAGGGTCGGCGCACCGCCGGCACGGGCCAGGATGGTGGTTTCCCCGATGTCGTGGGCCACCGCTTGCAACGCTTCCGGCGTGATCGCAAAGCCCCAGCTGCTGACGGTTTGCGCAACGGCCACCGCATCGGCGCCCACCACGGCCGCCGGGCTGTTCATGGCGAAGTACACGCCCGGGTCGATCACCGAAGCCGCGACCATCGCCATGATGGCCACGAAGGATTCCATCAGCATGCCGCCGTAACCGATGTAACGGGCATGCCCCTCATTGGCGAGCAACTTCGGCGTGGTGCCGGAAGCGATCAGCGCATGGAAACCCGACACCGCGCCACAGGCGATGGTGATGAACAGGAACGGGAACAGACCGCCTTTCCAGACCGGGCCGGTGCCGTCGATGAACTGGGTCAGGGCCGGCATTTTCAGCTCGGGCATGGTCACCAGGATACCGATGGCCAAAGCCACGATGGTGCCGATTTTCAGGAAGGTCGACAGGTAGTCACGGGGCGCCAGGATCAGCCACACCGGCAACACGGCGGCCACAAAACCGTAGCCGATCAGCATCCAGGTGATCTGGATACCGGTAAAGGTAAAGGCCTTGGCCCACACCGGATCCGCGGCAATCTGCCCGCCGAGCCAGATCGAACCGAGCAGCAACAGCACGCCGATCACCGAGATCTCACCGATGCGGCCCGGGCGGATGTAGCGCATGTAGATGCCCATGAACATCGCGATCGGGATGGTCGCCATCACCGTGAAGATCCCCCACGGGCTCTCGGCCAGGGCCTTGACCACGATCAGCGCCAGCACCGCAAGGATGATGATCATGATCAGGAAGCAGCCGAACAGCGCGATGGTGCCGGGGATGCGGCCCATTTCTTCGCGGACCATGTCGCCCAGGGAGCGGCCGTTGCGGCGGGTGGACATGAACAGGACCATGAAGTCCTGCACGGCACCGGCCAGCACCACGCCGGCGATCAGCCACAGGGTACCGGGCAGGTAGCCCATCTGCGCCGCCAGTACCGGCCCGACCAGCGGACCTGCACCGGCAATGGCCGCGAAGTGGTGACCGAACAGCACGTGTTTGTTGGTCGGCACATAGTCCAGACCGTCGTTATTGAGCACAGCCGGCGTGGCCCGAGTAGGATCGAGCTGCATCACTTTGTTGGCGATGAACAGGCTGTAGTAGCGGTAGGCAACGAGGTAGATGGCGACGGCTGCGACTACGATCCACAGGGCGTTGATCGCTTCGCCGCGGCGCAGGGCCACGACACTCAGCGCAATCGCTCCCAGGACAGCCACGGCAAACCAGGCGAGGTGTTTAGCCAGACGGGGCATAGCGTGTCTCCTGCCGACAGCCAGTGACTGCGGCGGTAATTTTTATAATTGTGTCCGCGGTGCGGAGCTGGCCCAATATCTGCGCATGCCGTCCACAAATAAATCCGCGTTACTACGTACGTGGCGCCTACGTAGTTCTACGTAGACGCCACGGATCCCCTGTGGGAGCGGGCTTGCTCGCGAAGGCGGTGTGTCAGTCGCTACCAGTGTTGAATGACACACCGCC
>NZ_JBWKZB010000062.1:0-30013 GCF_059424105.1 Pseudomonas sp. GW456-E7
GAGCAAGCCCGCTCCCACAGTGGATCTCCAGTGAACACAAAGCCTGTGTATGGCCGGGATCAAAAAATGTGGGAGCGAGCTTGCTCGCGATGAGGCCCGACGGCGAATACAAAATGCTCAGTGCCGCACCGGCTCATCCACCGGCAAATGCAGCACTTCGCGCACCAGCATGGCGATGCTGGTCACGCCCATCTTTTCCTTGATCTTGGTGCGGTGCACGTCAACGGTCTTCACGCTGATGTTCAGTTCCCGCGCGATCACCTTGCTGGCCTTGCCATCGATCACCAGCATCAACACTTCCCGCTCACGGCTGGTCAGCAACGCCAGTTTGCCCTGCAGGTTCTGACGCTGTTGCTGATCGGCCTGGGCGTGCACGGCGGTCTTCAGCGCGGCCTGGATGCGGTCGATCATCTGCTGCGGGTTGTAGGGCTTCTCGACGAAGTCCAGCGCGCCATTCTTCATCGCCGTGACCGACATCGGAATGTCGCCATGGGCCGAGACGAAGATGGTCGGCAAGGTACTGCCACGCTGGTTGAGGATTTCCTGCAACTGGAAACCACTGGTCTCCGGCATGCGCACGTCGAGCACCAGGCAGGCGGGCTGCCTGGGGTCGTACTGGCTGAGGAACTCTTCGGCGCCGGCAAAGCACTGCGCCTGCACGCTGACCGACTCCAGCAACCAGGCCAGGGAAGTGCGCAGGTCCTTGTCGTCGTCAACGATATAAACAATCGGTTTGCGGGTTTCCATCGGGGGCTGCCACGAAAGTTTTCTAATTATTGTTTTCGCACGCGAACGCGCGGCACGCATCGGCTCGTCTTTCTGGAGCCTGTAAGCAGAATACCCACTGTGGCCGGCCCTTGCGATAAAGAAACCACCTAGTCGACTAGCGGAAACCCAACCCCGCCATGGGGATCGTCAGAATGGTTGTGCCGCGCCCGCAGCCTTAGTCTTGTTCCATCACCTACGGGCCGCAAGATGGCGGTCCTCCTGAAGGAAGGGGCATCTACATGGCCGACCTGAGCCAGCAGCAAATCGACTTTCGCAACGCCATGGCGCAGCTGCCTGCGGCGGTGAACATCATCACCACCAACGGCCCCGGCGGGCGCTGCGGCATCACCGCCAGCGCTGTGTGCTCGGTGACCGACTCGCCGCCCACCGTGCTGGTGTGCGTCAACCGCAACAGCGCCACCCACGACGTGTTCCGCACCAACGGCCACCTGTGCGTCAACGTGCTGTGCGGCGAGCAGGAAGAACTGGCCCGACACTTCGCCGGCATGACCCAGGTGCCGATGGCCGAACGTTTCGCCTGGGACCTGTGGGACGACGGCGCGGCCGACGTGCCGGTACTGCGCGATGCCCTGGTGCAGCTCGAAGGGCGCATCAGCGAGTGCAAGGAAGTGGGCTCGCACTCGGTAATGTTCGTGGAGCTGACGAAGGTCGGCGTGCGCGAACCGCGCGACAGCCTGGTGTATTTCAACCGCTTGTTCCATCGCCTGGAACATGCCGGCGCGCATTGCTGATAGACCGCGTTATCGTTCAATCGCGAGCAAGCTCGCTCCCACAGTGGATTTGAGTCGAACACAGATGTTGCGTTCGCTGAAAGTCCCTGTGGGAGCGAGCTTGCTCGCGATGGCGGTGCCAGTTTGGAATGCTTGTTTAACGGCTGTAGGAGTAACTTCCTGCAAGCTACAAGACCTTGCGGCATTGCCTACAGCTACGCCAGAATCCGCCGGCTTGTGCGCCTTGAGGTCCATCGGTAACTTGATTCGCGTCACTGATTTCCAGTGATCGGGTTTAGCAGCCCGTGGTATTTGAAGATCGTACGAGTGTCCGTCAGGCAGGTATTCCATACCTGCAGTTGATGGCAGCTGTGCGCAGGGCGCCCTCGGGCGCGCCGGCTTTCTTCATTTCCCCGGTCTGCTAACCTGCGTACAGCCGCCACCCCTCGTTTAGCAGCGACGACGTGGCAGCATCACAACGGAAATGAAAGTCATGCTCAAGGTTACACCTGATCCACCAGACAACGATTCCTGCCCCAACCCGGCCCTGCACATCATGGCCACCCCGCACAAACCCTCCACACTGTTCACCATCAACCCCGACATCGACACCGAAACCCTGCTGGCCCACGCCTGCGAATCGCTGGCCTCGGCGAGTGTCATGGCCAATGACCTGGCGGGCTTCCTGGAAGGCACGCACCGCAACACCCTGCTGGGCATCGCGCAAGTGATCATGCTGGGGGAGTTGGCGGTGAATCGGGCTTTGGATCAGGTCGATCGGCCCGGCTAACCACTGAACACTGTGGGAGCGGCGGTGCGGCGATCCGACTTGCTCGCGGTGTGTCAGTCAACATTGATGTTGGAAGTGATGGCCTCTTCGCGAGCAAGCTCGCTCCCACAGGTTTAGTGGGTGTACGCAGTATTTGTGGACTACCGAATCTACTGTGGGAGCGGGCTTGCCCGCGAAAGCGGTAGTTCAGCCACCGATGATGTTGGCTGTGCCGGCCTCTTCGCGAGCAAGCTCGCTCCTACAGGGTTGACGGTATGGCGCTAATGACCGTCGACAAGACGCGGCAACCCCAAGGGATTGCCCTCGCGCAAAACCTCCGGCAACAAGGCATCGGGAAACCCCTGGTAAGCCACCGGGCGCAGGAAGCGTTCGATGGCGGTCATGCCCACCGAGGTGAAGCGACTGTCCGAGGTGGCCGGAAACGGTCCGCCATGCACGGTGGCAAAACACACTTCCTGCGGATGGGCGAAGGCGTTGACCACGATGCGCCCGGTGCGTCGCTCCAGGGTTGGCAGCAGGCGACGGGCCAGTGGCAGGTCGTCCTGTTCAAGGTGCAGGGTCGCGCTGAGTTGCCCCTTGAAGGAGCGCGCTACCCGCAACAGCTCTGCTTCATCCCGGACCTTCACCAGCAGCGCGGACGGGCCGAATACCTCCTGGGAAAGCGCCGGCTCGGCGAGAAAATGTTCGCCATCGACTTCGAACAGCGCCGAACGGCCATCGACTTCAGCGGTGGCGCTCGAGCCCACGGCGACGAGGAGGGCGCCGGCGTTTTCCAGGGTGCGCAGCCCGTTCAGATAGGCCCCATGGATGCCCGGTGTCAGCATCGTGCGCGCCGGCGCTGCGCTCACGCCTTGGCTCATGGCGTGGCGCAGTGCTGCAAACCCAGCGCCCTCGACGGCCAGCAGAATCGCCGGCTTGAGGCAGGCTTGCCCGACGTTGACCAGCATGCGCTCGACAAAGCCATCGCCAATCGCCGCGCCGCGTTCGGCGAGTGCCCGGGGCAGAATGAAGGTCGGGTTGACGCTGGTCATCTCGGCGAAGACCGGAATCGGCTCGGGACGCAATTGCGCGCGCCGATACAGCGCCATGCCACCCTGTTCGGAACCGGTGAAGGTCACGGCCTTGATCAGCGGATGATCGACCAGCGCTTCGCCGATGGCATTGCCGCTGCCACGTACCATGGAGAACACGCCTTCGGGCAATCCGCAGTCTTGCACCGCCTGGCGGATCGCCCGGGCCTGGATTTCCGAGGCGCCGGGATGCGCGTTGTGCGCCTTGAGAATGACGGTCGATCCCGCCGCCAGCGCCGACGCGGTGTCGCCACCGGCCACCGAATAGGCGATGGGGAAGTTGCTCGCACCGAAAATCGCCACCGGGCCGATGGCGATTTTTTGCAGGCGATGATCCATGCGCGGGCGTGGCTGGCGCTCCGGTTGCGCCGGGTCGATGGCCAGTTGCAGGAAACGCCCCTTGCGCACCACATCGGCGAACTGGCGGAACTGGGTGGCCGCCTTGATGGCCTCGCCTTCCAGTTGCGCCTCGGGCACGCCGGTTTCCAGGGCGGCCCGTGCCGCCAGCGCCGTGCGAACGCGGTCGAGGTTGTCGGCGATGCGTTCGAGAAACGCCGCCCGCACGGCGAGCGAGGTATGGCTGTACACATCGAATGCTTCATCGGCCAGGGTCGCCGCCCGGTCGACATCGGCCACGCTACCCAGCGCGAATGCCGGCTCAATCGGCTGGTTGGTCGCGGGATTGAGCGCCTTAAGAGTGCCTTCGCTGGCGCTGACTTCACGGGCGCCGATCAGCAGGTTGCCGGTCAACTGCATCACGCACCTGCCTGTGCCAGAGCGGCAACCAGTTCATCGGTGGTCAGGATGGCGTGGGCGAAGGTCGGGCCATTCAGCTCATGGGCCGAATGCATCATCTCCGGCTTGAAGGCCGCGGTCGCGTCCCGTACCAGGGTGACGTGATAGCCGAGTTCCTGAGCGTAACGGGCGGTGGCCTCGATGCAGGTGTTGGCCAGCAGGCCGACGATGATCACGTGGGTGATACCCTTTTGCGTGAGGCGAAAATCCAGGTCGGTATTGGCAAAGCCGCTGGAACCCCAATGTTCCTGAACGATGATGTCGCCGTCCTGCGGCGCGAAGTCGGGGTGCCATTCGCCGCCCCATTCCCCGCGTGCGAAGTGGTGCATGTGCATGATCTTGCACTGGGTGGGGCTTGGGTGATCCCAGTTTTCGTAGTCGCCTTTTTCCCAGCGGTGGTGCGGTACGATGACCACCGGAATGCCGAGCCCGCGAACGGTGCGATCAAGCGTGCGCAGGTTGTCGAGCAGGCCGACGCCCTTGGCAATGGGCTCGATCAAGGGGTAGATCTTTCCGCCTTCCGACAGGAAATCGTTGTAGGGGTCGACCAGCAGGTAGGCCGTCCGATCAAGAGGGTAGGTGGCATTGGACATGGCGGTGCTCCGCAAGATAATCCGTGGATGATGAAGTGTAGTTGCCAGCAATTCACGTAGATATGATAATCATAGTAACTAGGCAAGAGGCAATACCGCATGTCGGTGAAAGCAACCGTTTCTGAAACCCTGTGCCCGATTTCCCGGGCCGAAGCCGTCGTGGGCGACCGCTGGACGGTGCTGGTCCTGCGTGAGTTGTTCATGGGCAGTCATCGCTTCGATGAAATCCAGGCGCAGACCGGCGGTACGCCGCAAATGGTCGCGGCGCGCTTGAAGAGCATGGAGGCCGACGGGCTCCTGGAGCGACGTGCCTACAGCGAACGGCCCAAACGCTACGAATATCACCTCACGGAAAAGGGCGATGCGTTCTACTCGGTGGTGCTGGCGCTGCGGGCCTGGGGCGAAACCTGGTGCAAATCGCCCGGGGAAGGTTTGGCGGTGGTCTATACCCACCGCAGTTGCGGCGAGCCCGCCGGCCTCGGTCCGCTGTGCGCCCATTGCGGGCAGCCCTTGCGCCGCGCCGACCTGATCAGTGAACCGAGTGCCGCCTATGTCGCCGAACGCAGCGCCCGGCGCGAAGCGTTCAAGGCCTAGCGGCGGGTTTGTATCGGCAGGTATCCGCAACGCCCGCCGTTACCCGGGCATACAAAACCGGGGTTTCCAGACACCCTGGCGATACACGGCGGCCTTCAAATGCAACCACCGGCACCGTGTCATTTTCGGCGCGGCTGGCCAGGGTTCAACTGGAGGAAAGGCAATGTTGCGTATCAACACCCGTCACACCATCGGCAAGCTGGGCATTGCCCTGGCCGCCGCAGGGCTTGCGACCTTCGCGAGCTTCTCTCAAGCCCAGGAAACACAGGCGGCCCCGGCGATGAAAAGCTGGCAGCAGGGCCTGCATCGCACCGATCTGGTACGCGAAGACCTCGGCGCCGCCGATCGCGAAGTCACTCAGGTGCTCGTGGACTTCGACCCGGGCGTGACATCACCCAAACACGCTCACCCTGGCGTAGAAGTGGCGCACGTGATCAGCGGCACCTTCGAGTATCAGCTGGAAGGGCGGGCACCGGTGACGCTCAAGGCCGGTGATTCGTTGTACATCCCCGAAGGCGTCGCCCATGTGGCGAAGAACGTCGGCCAGGACAAGGCCTCGGAGCTGGCCACCTACATCGCCAGGAAAGGCCAGCCGCTGCTGATCCTCAAGGAGTAGATGAACTGTGGGAGCGAGCTTGCTCGCGATGGTCTCGAGAGCGCTGTGTTTAACCAGGAAACACGCGTTATCGTTAACGACCATCGCGAGCAAGCTCGCTCCCACAACAACAACAACGATTGCGGTGTTCAGTAAGCCTGGCCTGACCGGTATCAAGACGTCAGGCCAGGCTTTTCTGCGTCGGTCAAACCAGATTGATCTCGACGTCGATGTTACCGCGAGTCGCTTTGGAATACGGGCAAGTCTGATGCGCCAGTTCCACCACGCTGCGTGCGATGGCCGGGTCCAGGCCCGGCAGGCTGACATTCAGGCGGGCTTGAAGGAAGAAAGCGTTTTCGGACTTGCCCAGATCGATTTCGGCATCCACCGCAACATCACTCGGCAAGGCCACTTTCAGCGCGACGCACGCCTTGCCCATCGCCCCGATGAAACAGGCCGACCAACCCGCCGCCAGCAGTTGCTCAGGATTGGTGCCGGCACCCGAACCTCCGGGAGGCGAAAGCTTGATGTCCAGGCGTCCATCGGTGCTGCGCGCCTGACCGTCGCGGCCGCCGGTGGTGTGGGTCTTGCCGGTGTACAGCACGGTATCGATTGCATTGATCATGGTGGTATTTCCTGTCAGTGGGTCGCGGGAATGCTCGGAAAACCTGCGCTTTCCGATGCGCGCCCACTTTTTCATTTCCATGTACTGCTCATATGTCCTGAACCTGGGAGATGTGTATTGCTGTGTAAGGTGGCCGGGGGGACATACAGTTCGATACAAACCGCTGGAATGCGTGTGGCGCCTGAGTTTATTGACTGCAAACCTCCCACACACAACCGCGCAGCCAGCGATGGGCCGGGTCGGCGTCCATGCGCGGGTGCCACAGCATCGACACCGTGATCGCCGGCGTGGGGAAGGGCAAGGCAAAGCAATGCATGCCCTGGCACAGGTTGCCGACGTGCCGCTGCGGTACGCTGGCGACCAGGTCTGAAGCCCGCGCCAAGGCAATCGCGGACGAAAAACCGGCGACAATGCTGATGATCTCCCGCTTCAACCCCAACTCATTCAAGGCATCGTCCATGACACCTTTTTCATGGCCCCGGCGTGAAACCAGGATGTGCCGAGCCTCGGCATAACGCACCGGTGTGACTTCACCTTGAGCCAGTGGATGGCCCTCGCGCACGACGCCAATGAAGCGGTCGCGAAACAGCATCCGGGTCCGCACTTCCGGGCTGGTGGATTCGCCGATCACGCCGGTCTCCAGGTCAACCGAACCGTCGCGCAGCAGGGTGCTGTCCTTGTTCAGCTTCTGCACGAAATTCAGGCGGACACCGGGCGCCTCGCGGTGGATGCGGGCGATCAGTGGCGCGCCGAAATTTTCCACGAAGCCGTCGCTGGTGCGCAGGGTGAAGGTGCGTGCCAGTTGAGCGAGATCGAGCGCCTCGGCGGGGCGCAGGACGGCTTCGGCGTCCTGTACCAGCACGCCGACGCGCTCACGCAACTCCAGCGCCCGGGGCGTGGGAACCAGTCCGCGCCCGGCCCGCACCAGCAACGGATCGCCCGTGGTTTCGCGCAACCGCGCCAGCGCCCGGCTCATGGCGGACGGGCTCAGGCGCAATCGCTGCGCGGCGCGGGCCACGCTGCCTTCCTCCAGTAACACGTTCAGGGTGATCAGCAGATTCAGGTCGGGCATGGAATGGGTTCCTGTGGGAGCGGGCTTGCTCGCGAAGGGGCCATCAGCCTCAACATCAATGTTGGCTGACACACCGCTTTCGCGAGCAAGCCCGCTCCCACACTGGGTTGTGGGTGGGTAGCGTCTGGTGCATGTATTCAGTGCAAACGCTGCGTCTTCCGCCATGTTATGGCTGGGCTTAGGCTCGGGACAACCTGTTTGCGGAGTCGCGAGAAAATGAAGTCCATATCGATTCGAGGCGCGCTGGCCAGCCTGTCGCTGTCCATGCTGCTGTCATCCCTGGGCACGAGCATTGCCAATGTCGGTTTGCCGACACTGGCCGCCGCGTTTTCGGCTTCTTTCCAGCAAGTGCAATGGGTGGTGCTCGCTTACCTGCTGGCGATCACGGCGCTGATCGTCAGTGTCGGGCGACTCGGCGACATTGTTGGCCGTCGGCGTTTGTTGTTGATCGGGATGGCAGTGTTTACCGCCGCTTCAGTCCTGTGCGCCGTCTCATCCGGTCTCGGGTGGCTGATTGCCGCCCGGGCCCTGCAGGGCATCGGCGCGGCCATCATGATGGCGTTGACCCTGGCGCTGGTGAGTGGGGCGGTGCCCAAGGAAAAACTGGGCAGTGCGATGGGCCTGCTCGGCACGATGTCGGCGATCGGCACCTCGCTCGGCCCGACTCTCGGCGGATTTCTGATTGCCAATTTCGGGTGGCAGGCGATTTTTCTGCTCAATGTGCCCTTGGGTGTTTTGGCGATGGGGCTCGCGCAGCGTTTTCTGCCGAAAGATGGCCCTGAGAAAAGGGCGGATCGGGCGGGTTTCGACGTCCTCGGCACCCTGGTACTGGTCCTGACCCTGCTGGCCTATGCGCTGGCGATGACCCTCGGGCGCGGCAGTTTTGCGCCGCTGAACCTGGCACTGCTGCTGGTGGCCGTGGTGGGGGCGGGCGTGTTTGTGTTCGTCGAGCGCAGCGCCGAGTCGCCGCTGGTTCGACTGACGATGTTCCGCAATGTGCAACTGAGCGCAGGTTTCGCCATGAGCCTGCTGGTGACGACCGTGGTCATGGCCACCCTGGTGGTGGGGCCGTTTTATCTCACCGGAGCACTGGCACTGAATGCAGCGAGCGTTGGCCTGGTGATGTCGACGGGGCCGCTGGTCGCCGCACTGGTCGGGGTCCCGGTGGGTCGATGGGTCGACAGCTTGGGCGCACATCGATCCGGCACGCTCGGATTGCTGGCCATGCTGACCGGCGCTTGCATCCTGCCCGCCGTGCCGACGAACTTCGGCGCGCTCGGCTACATCGTGCCCCTGGCGGTCATGACCGCCGGTTATGCGCTGTTCCAGGCGGCCAACAATACCGCCGTGCTGGCGGACATCACGCCGCAAGAGCGCGGCGTGGTCTCCGGTCTGCTCGGGTTGTCGCGCAATCTGGGCTTGATCACCGGCGCTGGCGTGATGGGCGCCGTGTTCGCCTTCGGCACCGCCAGCCACGATGTTTTGCAGGCACCACCTGAGGCCATCGCGCAGGGGATGCGCTTGACGTTTGCGGTCGCGGCGGGGCTGATCTGCATCGCCCTGGCGATTGGCGCGGTCAGCAAAATCGTTTCACGTCGCCTGATCGCGTCGTGTTGAAAAACGGCGCGACTGTCGTGAAAACGACCTGTTTGCGCTGAACGCGAAGCCTTGTGAGTTTTCTGTTGAACGAGTGTTCAGTCTGGACTATGTTGAGGGCCACCTTCCCCCGGCTGGTTGCGGGCTTGCGTTTCTTCAATTCGAACGAGGCACTGGCATGCGGTTTTCACCCTTTGTAGAGCGGATCAGTGGCCAAGGCGTTGCCGCCTGGGATATTCACTACGCGGCCAACGCGGCACAGCGCAAAGGCGAGGACGTGATCATCCTCAGCGTCGGCGACCCGGATTTCCCCACCCCGGATTTCATCACCGATGCCGCCATCCACGCCTTGCGCGAAGGGGATACCCACTACACCGAAATCGCCGGCCGCCAGGCCTTGCGCGAAGCCATCGCCGGCCGCTACAGCCGGTTGATCGACCGCGAACTGCAGGCGTCGAACATCATTCTCACCGCCGGTGCGCAGAACGCCTTGTTCGCCACCTCGATGTGCCTGCTCGGTGCCGGCGACGAAGTGATCGCCCTCGACCCGATGTACGTCACCTACGAAGCCACGCTCAAGGCGTCCGGCGCCACGCTGGTGCGGGTGCCCTGTGCGGCGGATTCGGGTTTCCGCCTCGATGCCGCCGTGTTGGCCAAGGCCATCACCCCGCGCACCCGGGCGATTTTCTTCTCCAACCCGAACAACCCCACCGGTGTGGTACTGGGTCGCGAAGAGCTGCAAGCCATTGCCGATCTCGCCATCGCCCATGACCTGTGGGTGGTGGTGGACGAGGTCTACGAGAGCCTCGCCTACGAGCGCGAACACCTGAGCCTGGCGGCGTTGCCGGGCATGGCCGAGCGCTGCGTGGTGATTGGCAGCCTGTCGAAATCCCATGCCATGACCGGTTGGCGCATCGGCTGGGTCGTGGCTAACGAAGCCCTGGTCAACCATGTCGAAACCCTGGTGCTGAGCATGCTGTACGGCTTGCCCGGTTTCGTCATGGAAGCGGCGCTCAAGGCCGTGCAGTCCCATGATGAAGTCACCCACGGCATGCGCGAGATCTATCGCCGGCGCCGCGATCTGGTGGTGTCCGGCCTGGCCGATTGCCCGGGCATCAGCGTGCTCAACTCCGATGCCGGCATGTTCGTGCTGGTGGACGTGCGCGGCACCGGCCTGACCTCGCTGGAATTCGCCTGGCGCCTGCTGCGCGAAGCCGGTGTCTCGGTGCTGGATGCGGCGGCATTCGGTGAACCGGCCCAGGGTTTTGTCCGGCTCTCGTTCACCCTCAGCGAAGAACGACTGGCCCAGGCCTGTCAGCGTATTCGCGGCTTTGTCCAGGTGCTCAACGGCGAAGCGCCGAGGCCGGTGATCGGTACGGTGACCAGTACCGCAACCGTCGAACCGGCCGCGGCCAGGACCATGATCGAGGTCGATCGCCTGCACAAACGCTTCGGCAATATCGAAGTGCTCAAGGGCGTATCCCTGACCGCCCGCGAGGGCGAGGTGATCTCCCTGATCGGTGCCAGCGGCTCGGGCAAAAGTACCTTGCTGCGCTGCATCAACATGCTCGAAGTGCCGGACCAGGGCCGCATCCTGGTCGATGGCGAAAGCATTCACCTCAACCAGAATCGCCCCGGTGCACCGCTGGTGTCGGACGCCAAACAGCTGGTGCGCATCAGGTCGAGCCTGGGCATGGTGTTCCAGAACTTCAACCTCTGGCCCCATCGCACGGTGCTGGAAAACCTCATCGAAGCGCCGACCCAGGTCCTGCGTGAAAGCCGTGCGGAGGCCACCGAACGGGCCGAAGCCCTGCTCGAACGCGTCGGGCTTGCGGCCAAGCGCAACGAGTACCCGGCGTTTCTCTCCGGGGGACAGCAACAACGGGTGGCCATCGCCCGGGCCCTGGCCATGCGGCCCAAGGTCATGCTGTTCGATGAACCCACCTCGGCACTCGACCCGGAACTGGTCGGGGAAGTGCTGCGGGTGATCCGCTCCCTCGCCGAAGAAGGCCGGACCATGATCCTGGTGACTCATGAAATGGCTTTTGCACGCGATGTCTCTTCCAAAGTCGCCTTCCTGCATCAAGGGCTGATCGAGGAAACCGGTTCGCCGGACGAAGTGTTCGTACACCCACGCAGCGAGCGTTGCCGGCAATTCGTCAACGCTCATCAGACTCGCTAACTCATCATAAAAAGACGGGAAAACAACATGGGAAATCGACGTTTTGCAAACTGGTTGACCGGTGCAGCCTGCGTACTGCTGGCCGGCATGAGTGCGGCTCAGGCACAGCCCATCCGTTTCGCGGTGGCCGCCGAACCCTATCCGCCGTACACCGAAAAGCAGGCCAACGGTGAGTGGAAGGGCTTTGAAGTCGACCTGATCCACAAGCTGTGCAGTGAAATGAAAGCCGATTGCGAGATCAAGGAAGTGGCGTGGGACGGCATCATTCCGTCGCTGCTGGCGAAGAAGATCGACGTGATCTTTTCTTCGATGTCGGTGACCGAAGAACGGGAAAAACAGATCGCCTTCAGCAAGGCCTACTACGATTCGGCGATTGCCGTCGTCGGCCCGAAAGAGACGTCGGTGAAGAAGTACCCGGATGACCTCAAGGGCAAGATCATCGGCGTGCAGAACTCGACCGTGAGCGCCAGCTACCTGAAGACCTACTACGAAAAGATCGCCGACGTTAAGTACTACGACACCCAGGACTCGGCCAACGCCGACCTGATTGCCGGGCGCATCGACCTGATGATGGCCGACGGCACCGCCATGGCTTCGTTCGTCAAGACCCCGGATGCCAAGGACCTGGCCTACCTCGGCACCGTGCCCTATGACCCGATCTTCGGCAAAGGCGTAGGCGCCGGCCTGCGCAAGGACGACACCGAACTCAAGGCCAGACTCGACAAGGCCATCCAGGAATTGCTGGCGAGCAAGGACTACGACGAGCTGTCCCAGAGCTACTTCGGCACCAGCGTGAAGCCGGCGTTCTGATGTCGGGCTAAACGCAAGTCCTGAGGAAAAGCAGATCCCTGTGGGAGCGAGCTTGCTCGCGATAGCGGTGGTTCAGTCAGCATTGATATTGACTGGCATGGCCTCATCGCGAGCAAGCTCGCTCCCACAGAATCCGGCGGTGTGTTCATGACCGCATACTGGAGACTGAAATGCCGGCAATGTTCGATCTGATCAATTTCACCGAACAGGGATGGGGCAGTGCGCTGTTGAAGGGGCTCTGGATGACCCTGCAGATTTCCGCCGGGGCCTTTGTGCTCGGGCTGGCCATCGGGCTGGTGGTGGCGTGCCTCAAGCTCGGCGCGCCAAAGCCGATTGCCGCGCTGATGCGCGGCTACACCACCTTGTTCCGCGCAGTGCCCGAGTTGCTGCTGATTCTGTTGCTGTACTACGTCGGCTCCATGCTTCTCAACTCGCTGATGACCAAACTCGGCTACGGCGTGGTGAATGTCAGCGGTCCGCTGGCGGCCATCGTCGTGCTGGGGCTGGTGCAGGGCGCCTACGCCTCGGAGATTTTCCGCGCGGCGATCCAGGCGATTCCCTTCGGCCAGATCGAAGCGGCCAAGGCGTTCGGCCTCAATGGTTTCGGTCTGTTCCGCCGGGTCACGCTGCCGATCATGGCGCCTTACGCCATGGCCGGGATGGCCAACCTGTGGATCAACCTGATCAAGGACAGCGCGCTGATCAGCGTGGTCGGCACCAACGAGCTGCTGTACACCGCCAAGCAAGGCGCGGGTTCGACGCGCCACTACCTGTTGTTCTACCTCACGGCTGCCGCGCTGTACTACGCGGTGACCTTGGTGTCGAACTATCTTTCGGGACGGTTGGAGCGACGCATTCGTCGCTGGATGCCTCTTGTTGACTGAACCGGCAGAGAGAATGAAATGATTCCAGCGTGGATAGTTGAATACGGGGCGCTGTTGGGCCGGGGGCTGCAAACCACCCTCATCATTCTGTTGGTCTCCAGTGTGTTCGGTTACCTGCTGGCGGTGCTGGTGGCGCTGGCGCGGATCTCGAAAAACAAGGTGATCGCCAAGGTCAGCCTGTTCTACACCAGCGTCACGCGCGGCACGCCGTTGCTGATCCAGATCTACATCTACTACTACGGGCTGGGCAGCCTGTTTGCCCAGTTCCCGCTGATTCGCGGCAGCTTCCTCTGGCCTTACCTGCGCGATGGCTACTGGTACATCGTGTTCGCCCTGGTGGTGTCGATGGGGGCCTATGTCGGCGAAGTGATTCGCGGTGGCCTGCTGGCGGTGCCCAAGGGCGAGATGGAGGCCGCGTCGGCCTTTGGCATGACCGCGCGCCAGTCGTTGCTGCGGGTGCGCTTGCCCCGGGCCCTGCGTCTGCTGTTGCCGACCCTGGCGGGGGAAACCGTGATGCTGCTCAAGTCCACGGCACTGGCCTCGACCATCGCTGTGATCGACCTGCTCGGCGCCGCCAACGTGGTCCGCGCGCAAACCCTGCAAGTGTACGAACCCCTGTTGCTGGTGGCCGGTGTCTACGTCTGCCTGACCTTCCTGATCGAAGCGCTGTTTGCCTTCGCCGAGCGGCGCGGAACGCCCGTGCGCAGGTCCGCCTGATGAGTTCGTCCAACGTCGACCGCTCGCTGCAGGGCATTGGCCTGTGCACTCTGGGCTATGCATTCCTGTCGTTGCAGGATGCAGTCATCAAGTGGCTGGTGGCCGACTATTCGGTGGTCACCATTCTGTTCTGGCGCGCCGCCGTGGTGGTCGTGGCCGTGCTGCTGGCGGGGCGTTCGCGCGTTATCCAGCGGGCCTGGCATTCACCGAGCCGGCGCCTGCTGGTGGTGCGCGGCTTGCTGTCGATAGTGGCCTGGGTGCTGTACTACACGGCGGCCCGGGACCTGACCCTGGCCGAGATGACCACCCTGTATTTTTCCGCGCCGATCATGGTCACGGTGCTGGCGGCGGTGATTCTCAAGGAGCGCGCCAGCGGCTGGCAGTGGTTCAGCCTGATCGTCGGATTCGTCGGGGTGGTCATTGCCTGTCGCCCCGACCACATGACCGAGCCGTTGCCCATCGTCCTGACCCTGCTAGCGGCGATGTGCTGGGCGTTCACCTACATCCAGCTGCGTCAGGTAGATGACCAGACCTCCGTGCTGGAACAGATGCTGATCACCAACGTGGTGTTTGTGATGTGCATGGCGGTGGCCCTGCCGTGGACTTACACACCCTCGCCGACACCGGCCTGGCTGGGCATGCTCGGCGCCGGGCTGGTGGGCGGCATCGGCCAGTTCCTGCTGTTCGCCAGTTTCCGCCGCGCCACCGCGACCTTGCTCGCACCGTTCGAATACACCGGCTTGATCTGGGCGTTTGCCCTGTCGAGCCTGGTCTGGGGCACGCTGATGGACACGTCACTGATGATCGGCGCCGGGTTGATCGCGGTCAGTGGCACCCTGGCGATGATCTTCGGCCGGCACACGTCACAGGACGTCGTCGGTGCTGAATGCTCCGTGACGCAGCCCCTTTATCCAGCAACGGCAGATATGCAGTCCGTTGGCGGCGCTGAAGGTCTCGGGGTTCAGGCACCACTCGAGCCAGAGACCGTCGAGCATCGCCGATAGGCCGATGGCGGCCAGGCGCGTGTCGTGAATCACGAAGCCTTCGCTGGCCGCCAGGCCGTCGAGCAACTGGCGGATCAGATCGAGGTAGGCGCGGTAGCTTTTTTCGTGGGACTGGCTGACGTGTTCGGAGTGACGGATCAGGCTCCAGAACACCACCCACACGCCGAGCAGTTTCGGGTCCATGACCCTGGGCGAGAACGAGCCTTCGAGAAAGGCATCGATCTTCTGCGCAGGTGTCTGTGCCTGTTCGATTTCCTGGAGCAGGGCAGTGGTCAACTCGCTCGCAAGCCGCTGGTAGGTGTCGGCGATCAGTGCCTCGATGCTGCCGAAGTGATGGTTGAGCAAACCCACGGACACCCCGGCTTCGGTGGCGATGCGCCGCACGGATATCCCGGCGTGACCGTCGCGGCCCAGGCAGCGCAGGGTGGCCGCCACCAGCATTTCGCGGCGGTCTTCGGGTTCGGCGCGACGGTTTTTCGGGGCATCGGTTGTCACAAGGCTGTCCCTGGATGAGCTTTCACGTTGTCGAGCTTAGTTGAACGTCTGTTCAATCACCAGCCTCGACAGCCGCGATACAGCGTTTTTCAACGGTCATGACGGGAGGGAAAACCAATGCCGCAGGATATTTCGTTCAGTGTCAGCAACAACAACGGCGATGCCGTACGGGTCGGTGCCTGGCGCTATGCCGGCGATGGCAGCGGGCCGAACGTGCACCTGCAGGCCGGGGTGCATGCCGATGAAATCGCCGGGATGCTGGTCCTGCATGTGCTGATGCAACGGCTACAGATCGCCGAAGCCCAGGGCCGGCTCAAAGGCCAGGTGACCGTGGTGCCACAAGCCAATCCACTGGGCATCGGCCAGTTTCGCCAGGGCCGGATACTCGGGCGTTACCACGACGCGACCGGGCACAACTTCAATCGCGCGTTCGACCAGTCGGCGGCCATGGCGCGACCCTCGACCTGCGTCCAGCAATGGCAAAAAAAACTGGTACATCTGGCCGCCCCGGCCGACGTGATGCTCGACCTGCACACCGATGACGAAGCCCTGCCGTACCTCTACGTGCACCGCAGTTTCTGGCCCCGCGGCCGCGAACTGGCGGCGGCGATGAAGATGGACGTGGCGATCATCTGGGATGACGGCGGCGACGGTTCCTTCGAAGAAACCATCATCGCCCCGTGGCTGCGGGACGGAGTCACAGCAGGGCGCATGGCCGCGACCCTGGAACTGCGCGGGCAGGGCGACGTCAACGACCGATTCGCCGAGTCGGATGCCGAAGGGTTGTACCACTGGCTGTGCGCGTTCGGCGTCATCGATGAGCCCGTGGCGCCGGCGGACTGGCCTGTCGAGGCCGTGGAAATGGGCCACATGGAAACCCTCATCGCCCCGCAACCCGGCGTGCTGATCTTCGAAAAAGAGCTGGGGGATTTCGTCGAAGAAGGGCAGCGCTTTGCCCGGATCCTCAGAACCCCGGGTGACCCGACTTCCGAAGTGGTGCTGCATGCCGAACAAGCAGGGCGCCTGGTCACGCGCTATCGCGACCGACTGATCGCCCAGGGCATGGGCGTAGCAAAATTCACCGGCAGCCGGGTGTCGCGTCACTGGAGCGGCGGGTTGCTCGACCCGAACTAGCCAACATCAAACACGCAACCCCTGTGGCGAGGGAGCTTGCTCCCGTTGGACTGCGCAGCAGGCCCTGCTTTTCAGGTGAAGAGCTGGGGGCCGCTACGCGGCCCAGCGGGAGCAAGCTCCCTCGCCACAGACCGGCGTGTCTAATCACGCGGATCAATCTGATCCAACACCCGATTCGCCGTAATCTCCGCCAGCATCACACTATTGGAAATCCCCAACAGGGCATTGCGCGACCCACCATCCAGATGATCCACCAACTGATGCACCATCACATCGACCGAGGCCAGCGTCTCGACCAGATACACCATCAGCGTTTCGGTATCGACCTCGGGGTCGACGGTAAACAGAGTGCAAGGCGTGCGCGGTGTGGCCTTGATGTCGGCGGAGGAGGGGACGTGGAAGGCGGATTCGGCGGCTTCTTTGAGCCTGGTTGAATCGGGTTCGCAGGGGGATGTCGGATCGGTGTCCGGCGGGTTGGGGGTGACCTTGAACATGGCAACTCTCCGTCTACGAGTTAAAGCTGCACCATTCGGTTCCAAGCGAAAGGTGGCAGCTGTACGCAGGTTGGAACCCGGGGTTAACGGAACCCGGCAGACCCGAAGGTCTCCCACGCACAGCCGCCATAACGGAGTACACGCTCAAAAGCATGCAAGCATTGTTATGAAGGGCGTCATGCGCCGTTTACTCATCAGGGTTCCAAGCCTGATCGCTGAATTGGCAGCGACGCGGGCACGATAGAACCTGGACCTAGGGCGCACAAGCCGGCGGATTCTGGCGTACCCGTAGGCAACGACGCAAGGTCTTGTAGCCCGCCGGAAATACCCTACAACCTTTTTAAACAAGCGCTCTTTGGCGATGTCGAGCAAACCCCACGCAAGCAAAAAACATCCCCGGCCAACTGAATACCAGCTTTCGTGTATCGCTGTGTATCAGCGCACGAAATCCGACTACAACCCTACAAAACCCACTCATCACGGATACAGCCCGGATACACCACTGGGGCCAAATAGACCTGCCAAAGCGAGAAGCACAACGCAGCTCGCAACCAGGTTCATCAACCCTTGTGGTACGACCCATAGTGGTCCCGCCACGTCATTGATCCGGAGTATCAACATGTCTCGTATCCAGTCGAACAAAACCCGTATTGGCCTGATCGCTGTAGCACTGGTCGGCGGTATCAACTTCGCGTCCTCGGCGTTTTCCGCCGAAGCCTTGCCCCAGGGCTATCAACTGGCCTCCGCCGAGAAGACCAGCGAAGGCAAGTGTGGCGAAGGCAAGTGCGGTGCCAGCGAAGCCAGCGCCCAAAAGACCCAGGCCGAAGGCAAGTGCGGTGAAGGCAAGTGCGGCGATGCGTCCTTCGCCCGCACCGACGCCGACCATGACGGCCGCGTCTCGCTCAAGGAACTGCTGGCCGTGGCACCCAAGGGCACAGAGGAATTCAAAGCGATGGACGCCAACGGCGACGGCTTCCTGTCCGAGGGTGAGGTGTACAAGTTCCGCACCAACCAGTACACCTCCAATGGCAAGAAAGTGCCGACTGAGTTGTTTACCAAGTTGAGTCAGGCTAAAGAGTGATCAGCCGCTAACAAAAAAACCTTCCTGCGTTGATGCGCAGGAGGGTTTTTTTGTGTGGGCAGTACTGGATTGGTCGTCAGACGGGAAATTGCACTGCACTTGACCACCCGTTTACATTTGACCTGACCAGTTATTTGTATTCGTTCTGACGATCGATTGCGTCGGATTTAACCAGCAGGCTTTGTAGCTCATGACCGGCAGAGAACGGCCCAACATGGACGATAGAGTACGGAAAATAAATCTCACCTCCTCAAGAACGCGAGGAGCTGGGTTACGCGTCCGGTTCCTTAGGCCACAGGTGTCGCGGCGCACCGACTAGGCAACCAGCGGCCGAACCATCACGGCAAATTTCGCCCGCTACCGAGACATGGACGCTAGGTAGCCATCATTCAGGTTTGGAAAGAAGCAGTCTACTCCCGCCCTCTACCGCAATTTGAATAAGCTCTGCGGAATCACGGGTTCTCGCCCCCTCGCTGTTGGCCTGAAGAAAGCCCACTGCTTGATTAAGCATGAATTGACCCGCTTCGTTTTCAGTCAGCTCTCTAGCTTCTATGCGGGCCAGCGCTTCCTTGCCGAAGACCTTTATCTGGTCGTTCGTGCACTTTCCAACCGCAGCCAGATCCTCGGGACGATCCAAGGTTGGTATGTGCAGCTTCTCTGAGCACGCCATCACAATCAGTACTTTGACACCCGCAAGATCTTCTTGAAGTCGCTGTTTGGTGGCACGTACCGCCTCCGAATCGGCAGGTAAAGGTGTCGCTTGTGAGGAGATGGGGTGGTTGGGCTCCTTCTTATCCGCTACGCAGCCTCCAAGAGATCCAACCACAACCGCAAACCCTGCCAACAAAATACGTTTCATCTACTACTCCATGTGATTTTTCCCCAGCGTACCTAATCGCCTTCATACGCCGCCACCTTACAGGTTTGACCTTACGGAAGACTCTTCCAGATAGGGTGGCGACTTATGCACGCGATTTCACCAAGGGGCTGCACCGTGACCAGAGACGACGAATGCGGCTGGTTCCTCAGCATTTACACAATCAAGAATGGGGAAAGATTATTTCCACTACTTTGGTTGTCCGCCTCCGGGCAAAAGGAGTTCAGTCAGTTGCGTCCAGGAAATCAGGGGCGATTCAGTGACAGGGTCAAGCTCTGGTATTGGCAGAGCGATATTGCTAACGCTTGCGGCAGAGGGGCGGCGTCGGTTTGCTATGACTTACGCCCGGATGCAAAACCTGGTGGCTACGACGAAGAAATCGATCTCCACACGGATGCGTTGATCATCAAGAGAGGTGGTAAGGCCAACTTCGCTCGTGCGGACGCGGGTTTGACAGCAGGTGTCCCAATTTTTGTAACCAAGCAGTAGAGAACTTTTGTCGTTCAGACATAATGGTGAATAACGCTGGCGTCTTCACTGGCCTGAATACGATCCTGGAGGGAACCGAGACAGGAATCGAACTAGTCGGCTCAACCTCAGTAAACACGGAAAGATTATTAACTAAAAAAGCTAAATAGGTACTCGTTTAGGGACTCAAAAAAACCAAAGTCCTACCGCCAGCTCATAATTGCTATAGCACATGAGCTTAGCATAGGCGCTGCGCTTGGGAACTGTTCCATCATCACGCTCAGGCTACACATGTATTCCTCATCCAGTAGATTTGGCATCTGCTCGCCATACCATGAAGCGAGCTTACTTTTCGAAACCGATATAGGCATCGCAGACCTACTTCGCTCCAGCCGAACTGAAAGTCCTCGCCGAGTGCGAACGTCAGCGGTAAAAGCCCGTAAGGATTTGCCTTGCTCGCCGCGCCACGGACGTATGAGGCGGTGGGCTGGCTAAATCCGTGTAACTGCGGCATACAGTCATCTCCGCTGACGATCGTATCGAACGGGCAAGTTCCAAGTCGTTGACAATCTCAAGGTGAGGCCCACCTCAGAACTCTGAGTCGCCTCATAAGGATTTGATCGCGAACTTACGACGGTTGGGTTATACAGCGGCATGCAAGGGAAGTGGTGGGAGAGATACCAATGAACATACCTTGGTGAACGGCAAGAGGTTCGCTCATGGGGAACGCGGCAGTTTTATCAAATGGTTGCCGTGCTCGTGAAAACCGACATCTCCCACAAGCAACACTGCTAAAATGAACCAATCAAGTCTTCGCGCTAGTGAAGCTTTTCACTATGAGGCTCGTCACGCGTACAAGTCAGGACTTGCCCAAATTATAGAAACGATGCCGCTGTCATCTAGACTGCCAATTTTTATGTCCACACCAGAAATAGAACTTATTTTACTAGCATAACTCACAGCTCGAACGAAATGATCATCATCAATAAAATCACGAAGAACATAAAAATAGTGAATTCTCGTAACTCCACCAAAATCACTATATTTAATCAGGCGCGCCTGCATCTCTCTCAAAGATATTTTAATTTTTTGCACGAAGTTGTGATAACTGTATGCTTTCACCTCAACTGCAACGGTTTCATCACCTCTGACAGCCATCAGGTCAAATTGAATCACATCCCCTCTACGCCCTAGCATAGTCACATCGTAACCCTCACTAGAATAATACTCAGCAACTGCGCTTTCAGCTGCATTATAAAACTCCATTGAAGGATGGCGCTGATAAGTATTAATAATTAACTCTCGATCCTCATTTCCCATATCAATTTCGCCAAGCTTTTCCGTTGCAGCACGAATGACCGCTTTTACCTCCTCCGCAACCCCGCAAATTCTGCCATACTCCGCTCGACTGATTGCCCGATTGTGGGCAACTTTATTTCTAAGGTCGTAGAGCACCTTCCATTTTTCTTGTAATTTATGGCCTGGAAAATCAACTAGCGAAGAGAAATATTTTTCCCAGTTCGACTTTGGAAGGTATTTCAGTATCCGTTCCTGATCTCCCTCATCAAATTTTGTCTTAAGAAGAATTCTATCTAATTCGTCAAGCGATACGTCCCGCTTCTTTTCAAACAGAACATCGCTTAAATGAATGAAATCTAATTTGTGCAGATCATTAACATAAGGCTGTTCGCCTTTGAAGTTTTCTATTTTTTGCCAGAGTGTCGGTAGCACCGCATCCTTAGCCCATTTAACTCCGACCGTAACAAGCATAAATTTCGCGATGAGGCGTCTCATGAGGTTTTCCACCTCATTTATTACTGGATAGGATTTCTCCGCAAAAACTTTTCCGGCCCCATCCCAAAGTGTGTTAACGGCTGTGTCACCAGGCCGAATCCTCTCAATTATACTCTTCAAACGCTCACACATTTCCGCAAACTCTTCAGCAAGCTCCTCTTTCTCACACTCAATAATAAAATGAAAATACCTTTCATTGCTTGACTTAACCTTGTCATTCGCAACTTTAAACTTAGCAGCAACTAGTGGCTTCGCCCTTGTCGCGCGCTTGTAAGTTATTTTATTCCCAAGGATAGTGAGTAATGAGTCAACTTTCAAGAACTCGACAAACGCCTTACTGCTCCCGCAAAAATCTTCTTCGCCAGGAATTGTAACTAAAAACTCTGTTTTCAATTGACACCATGTTGACTATGATTATGGCTTTCGGCGGTCGAATAATGCAAGTTCAGTAACTCATTACTCCACGCCTCTATGTTTTTTGAGGCAATGATTAAATCCGTACTGCAAAAATCTTGAAACTCAAAAACCAAAATAATTCCCTGGATAACTAGTATCGATTGCAAATATACGTTGCTTATCTGTACATACGGCGCTCAAGCTCAGTTCTGACGTCACCTCCGCAGAAAGATTTTGAAACTGAGTCAAGCAAGGAAAGCACCTGGGTTTCAATTTCGTAGAAATCTTTCTTTGGCATAAACTGCAGATTAAATCCAATCCCTTCCAGGGCCCGGATCATTTCTGCTTGGTGATCCTTGTAAATAAACGGTCCTCTCGTAGCCTTATATGAATTAAAGTTAGAGTCGGAAATAACCTTATTAACCCGATCGATAAAATCAAAGTAAGTCTCAGACAAAGACATATCCCCATCTCTTGAGTTAGAATAAATAAGGCCGTAGATTTTATGAGGGTCAAATGAAGATATTGAAAGCAAATCCCTCTTCCTGACCTCCTCAACGAAAAAGCTCTGAAATAGCGATAGATGTGATATGTGGTTTGTAAAGTGCGATGACTTTAGTGTAGATAAATAACTGAGCAATGCGACAAAAATTGCACCAACCGTAGCAACAAGGACAATAAGATCTAATGTCGACTTAGCAATAGTAAACGCTGAACTATATTTCTCATACAGACTTACAAAGCACTTATTGGAAAAGCAAAATGGCAGCAAGTAAATCTGATCAGCAAAAAAAATCGTTACGAAAACCGTCAAAAAAATACCAAACCCTATGATCGCGATCGAGGCAAGCAAAACAATTAAGTACTTAAAATATGGATGCTGATTTAAAAAGGCATCTCTCGCCCCTCTACAGGACGAAGCCATAAAACTATACATGCTTATCAATTATATCCTCACTTTCAGGTTTCAACCTTCTTAATTTAGACCTTAACTGCTTGGATGTTATGTCATATACACGATTTAAAACTATCAGTCGCTCCATAACCCTATGAAATCTTGACTTGTACCAGTGAGTATGCCTTTTTGCATCAAAGTCTTTTTCCAAGCGCGCAACCATATCTTTGGCCCTATTAACATCACGTCTTGACGGCAAAGGCTTGATTGAATTAAGTCGCGCAAGAAGCGGTTCATGTTGATTATGGCCAACCCGAAGGAGCTTATTAACCCTCCCCATACAGCGATTATAGTCATGCCTGTAGCCGTGAGAAGTTCGATAGCCGGGTTGGACTGCGAGAGACTCTAAGTTACGAACTGCGGCCCTAATCCTGCCCACCTCATCAGCAGGAAGTCGCGGCGTATTGAAGCTAACTCTCAACCCATGGACGGTCAATGGTTCCGTTGAGGTCCTGAATACTTTAGTCTTACCCTCATTTATAGGAAGATCTTTAGCAGTTAACATATCGCTAATAATTTTAAGCGCATACGTAAAATCGGTATTTAGCGATTTTGACGATACAGTAATATCATCTACCAACCTAGTGTATATAAACCCCTTCCTATTGAGTCGTTCGACAACATCCCCTTCAGCATCATACAAACACAAAGAGGCAATGTAACTTGATGTCAAACCACCCTGAACAAGATGTGAATTATGGCAGCACAAGTCGGTAAGAATCCTAGACACTTCTTCGTCATATTTGAGAAACTTACTAAATATAGAAAATACTATATCCTGATGAATATTATCAAAAAAACTCGAAACATCAACTTTCAATAAGCTTTTCGCGCCGCAGTGCCTTCCCGCGCAAGAGACATAATCCTTACTGTCGTAGGCATCATTGTTTTTTTGGTTTGGCACTGAGCCATATATGAAGTGCGGCCAACGAATCACGT
The DNA here is from genome assembly GCF_059424105.1 of Pseudomonas sp. GW456-E7. Lineage (NCBI taxonomy): Bacteria > Pseudomonadati > Pseudomonadota > Gammaproteobacteria > Pseudomonadales > Pseudomonadaceae > Pseudomonas > Pseudomonas sp. GW456-E7. Next base: position 23,460 of record NZ_JBWKZB010000062.1, read on the forward strand.
AGTGATTGGAGAAGATTGCAATATTTATTCTTTTTTGGAGCTTTCTTAAGAACCTGTGAGGATTATAAATCGGGCGACTTATCCCACCTGCTTTTTTAACATGTTCTTTTTTGGTGTACCGATCCTCTGGACTCAATGCCATAACAGAAGCAAGAAACTCATCTGATACCCGCAGGAGCTTGCACAAATTTTCGCGACTACTGATAGAATTTTTTGAGATTTTCAGTGGGTTCGCAAGCACGATAGCCAATCCATTGGAAATAAATGTGAGCCGTACCAACCCATAACATAGGGTAAAGAGAAAGATGTTGCGTTCATCGAAACCATCCGCTGAAAACCACCATCTTTCTCATGGTAGGCCCACCGTGAAGCACTCCAGCGGGACGCGGGGGTCGGAGACTGCCGGGGCCCTCTCCTCATCAGTTCAATACTTTCGCATTGAACGCTCATTACTGAGCAAACCAGCGGATGTTGTGTCTCGATTGCGGCAAATAGGCGATACGCCCATGCAATTTGAAAATACACCATTTTCTTGGGTAAGCAACAGATTTGTGATCTCGAAAGGCCACCTACTGAAATGGATCCCAAGCTCAGCAGTCTCTGCCCTCCCTAGCGGTCGACTTTTGTTCGCGACTAGGAGACCTATGGATCAGGTCGTCACGGATGCAATTAGTGGCCGAGAGCTGCTCTTCGCTCATTCTGACTTGTAGCTTTACTCCTACGTTATGCGACGATTCGCTCGCACCGCAGGGTAGAGCTTTGCGGTGTCGTGTGGGTCTGTCGCAGGTGCTCAATTATCTGCGACATGAAATGCGATGGCTGTGGCTCTGAGCCGGATTGGGTGCGACTCCGATACGCTCGCCATTTCTCAGGGCTGGGATCTGCAATCGAAGTCAGTCACGCTGGCGATTTTATGCCTGCCACGAATGTCCGGACATGGCCGAGTTCTGCCGGTGGGAAAGGGCTGAAATCGGCCAAAAACAGCCATCCACGACTAACCACAATCGAGTAAAAGCTTACCCAAGTGTCCAGATCAATGATTCAGAGTGGCAGCTTTTGGCCAATGTTTGGCTGAGATGACAGACCGAAATGGGTTAGCTATTTTTCGAGAATGGCCTTCTGCCATTGTTATCCTCTAAGATGACTCTTCAACGCGATTATTTAGATAGCTCAAGAGGATTCCAGGTATGGATGCCGCTGCACGGCTGGAGGGCCTTCGCGCCAGTTCCGGTTTCGCTTCGCTAGGCCGTTACACGTCAGCTTTCGATATGTTCAAAGTGATGGGGGTAAGCACCAAAGAGCTGATCCATTCGAACATTCTTGCTGCCTTCATGAATGCCAATGGGGCCCATGGTTTGGGTTCATCGTTCAGGGATGCGTACGTGGCGTCGCTCGCCAAGCTGCCATGCAGTGGACAGGCACTTCCGGTTCAGGTGCTGGATAGCCTCGAAGGAACCAAGGCAAAGGTTGCCAGGGAGCTGGCTCACATAGATGTGCTGCTCGACTTCCCAGACAAGCGACTCGTCATCGCTATCGAGAACAAGATTTGGGCGATTGATCAACGCGATCAGGTCGGGCGTTATCAGAAAGCGCTTTGCGAGCTCTACCCGCATCACGAGCACCGGGCTCTGGTCTACTTGACTCCGTCGGGTAGGCAGTCACCCACCCAGGATCTGCAATCCAGTGTGCCGGTTTATCATCAATCCTATGGTGAGCTAGCCGCGCTTTTTCGTCAGTACCAATCCCACGCCACTTCATCCGCCGCCTATTTCGTCGATCAGTTTTGTACGCACGTGGAAAAAACAATGTCAGGGAACTCCGAGTTGAACAATCTTTGCTGGGAGATTTTCCAGCAGAACGAAGACGCTTACGCTCACCTTGTGAAGCAGTACGAATACTGTAAGACGCGCAAGATGACCGAGCTGTTTGATCGCTTGCGGGAGCGTTTGGTCAACGATCGACTGTTCGAAGACATCGCTGGCGGGCTTGAGGTTAGGGCTTCTTCGAGGAAAGACAAGCAACAGTACGACTTGGATGTTCGCCAACGCAGTTGGCCCGAGGGCGTATGGATCAAAATCTACAAACACAACTGGTTTGGAGTGTTCCCATTCTTCCGAGGTGAGGATCGTGAGGCGCTGAGTGTTCGGCTACCGACGTTCACTCAGCCTGCGCACGCTGTTCCTGATTGGGCAGACCTGTACTTCGCCTCCACGCGCTTTTTGGTCAAGGAAGATCGGTGTGTGCTGGAGCAAGGAGATAGAGTGACGGACATCCATCTCGATGAAGCGCTGACTCGCGTATATGACTGCCTGGTCGAAATCAATCAAGCGCTTGATCGCCAGAGAGCGGTAGAGGCGTATGAGGGCGGCAATCCTCTGGTCACAGGTCAAGTGCCTGCTTCAAAGGCATGACCGCGTAAGCAAGCAACCCGACAAACTGTTCATTGACCTAAGATCAGGGAATTCATGGCGCTATTTATTCAAAAACCCATTTTTTGGAATACCGATCAGTACTTGGCACCTTCTGGAGTTCGCGCATCTAGCGGCTTCCCCGAGGCGACAGGTTATGGTCATGAAGAGTGGAACAACTCCTCAAAAATGCGCCTGTCACGCGGCAGTAACCGTTTTCGAGTGTTCCACACTGAGGGGCTTGGTGCTGCACCGACTGACGCTAATGCGGGCCAAACGTTTGTCTTTCTGACCGCGTCGCACGATGGTGTTCAGCAGTTGGTAGGGATCGCTGGGAATGCCTTTTGCTTGCATGGTGAGCATCATAAGAAGCAGCGTGAAGACATTGCGCGGGAGCTGTCACTCCATGAGCTCTGGGAAGATGCCTGGTGCGTTGCGAACGTGCAAAAACAGTACGGCGGCAATCAAAAGAAGTTTTTGAAAGACTGGGAAAAAGACCTGCATTGGATTCCAAACTGGATCTGTCCGGAAGAGTTTTTCTGGTGGTTTGACAAGCCGATCACCCTGGATCCGCGCACCATCACCGGTAAGGAAAAGTTGTTAGGGATGTACAGCAGCTACACCGATCTGGACCTGCCAACGGCGGGTCGAATAATGGATGCCATCCCGGCTGGGAAACATAATGAAAAATGGGTTCGCTTGGTTGATGCGATTCAATGTGCGCCTTCCGAGCCATTGGCTGCTGAAGACTTATCGGATGGAAAGGAGCCAGTCACGGAAGTACTGACTACAGCGAACGCGCGGCGTGGGCAGGGAAAGTTTCGTGAGGATCTGATGGAAGTTTGGGGAAGTGCTTGCGCGGTCACGGGTTTGGCGTGCAGGGAGATTCTTCGTGCCTCTCATGTGAGGCCTTGGAAAAGGTCCAATGACAGGCAGCGCTTGGATCGCCATAACGGACTTCTTCTGTCAGCGAATTTGGATGCCTTGTTCGACAAGGGGCTGATTACGTTTAACAACAAGGGGCACATGCAGGTTTCGAAACGTCTGGATGAGCGACACAGGCAGGCTTTGGATTTGCCTCAGCCACTTCGGTTTGTTCCGAAAAAGCTGGTGGCTTATCTGAAGTATCATGAGGAAAATGTATTTCAAGACAATAAGCGCTGACTGAGTCGGTGGTTCTGGCGAGGAAGATTATTCTGGTTCGTGCCGCCTGCGGCGGACAGGCTGTCCTGATCCGGGCCAGGCGTTCCGCCTGTCACGGCCCTGAGGGCTACCATCCTTCACGCCTTCGGCTGTGCAGGTATGCGCGCGCTGATTGCGGAGGTAATCGATCAGTGCCAGGTCAGCACTGGTGTGGTGGAGGTGGAGCCAGTGGTTGGCGTCGTGTAGGTCTCGCCGTATCGACCAGGGCATTGGGTAGAAAGCTATTGAGTTGATCTCCTTCCTGTAGACATTGGAAAAGCCAGCTATCGACCCTCAGCAGACTTCGTCAAATCATTCAATCGGTGAGACACAGCCTCCGATGGGACGCCGTATCAAAAAAGCTTTCGCTCCAAGCCTCAATATGAGGCCCGAGGCGGTCTCGGGATCTCGGGGCGATTCAGCTCAGCATCCTCTTGTGGAAGGCCTGACTCTCTCCCTCGGCGCAGAAAATATTTTATACCGCGGTACGGGTAAGCAGATGCAAGGATTCTTGACGGTTATTCCCTTCGGTCACCTGATGTCCGAGTAATATCGGCATGCTGCAGGACTTGGGACAATGATTCTTTTCAATTCAAGGTTCAGAAGAGAAATGGATAACTCTGGATACAGGCCTCCGACTAAGCACACCAAGGTCAATTCCGCAATAATTCGTTGCTTAAGAGACACAGGTGATGGGGATTACGTTGCCGCTCGGCTAGCTGCTAGACATCGACTCGTTCCTCAGTTTTTGTGGTCAGCGGAGCAGGCCCTAGAGAAATACCTGAAAGGCATCCTCACCCTTCACCGTGTCAGCGCTCTAACTATCGGGCACGACATATCGAAAGCCTTGACGCTAATAGAAAAAGAACTTGGGTTTGAAATTCCTCTTACTCTGCGGCAGAAGGAAGTATTTGAAGCAATCGCTGAGTGGGATTCGGATAGATATTTTCTGAATCACGTTGGCGTGATGGGCCATGAGCTGCATTATTTGGATCAGTTGGTCTGGCGGATTCGGCAGTACTGCCAGCCTTTAGATGTTATGCACTATGCAGATGAGCCGTCCCGCGCCGTGCTGGAGCAGAACGTTAAAGCGATACAGGGGCGGGAACTAACTGCTCCCCGAGAAGGCGACCTAGTTGGAGGGCGTCTGGAACAGATGCTAGTGGACAAGAACGACCCTGCCAGATCGGCTCTGGTCTGGAAAAATCTAATGTTTAGCACGAGCACTCGCAAGAAGGTAAGTCGTAGAAATCATATGCATATGAGCAATGCGCCTCTGTGGCTTGACCCTGATCTGATCGATGACGTCGCTAAGCTTTTAAAAGTGCCTAAACCACTTCAAGAGGAGTACCGGCAGCTAGCGAAAAGAAGAGCACTGGGGCAAGACTAATTCAGTCTTAACCAGAAACTCAATGGCTCCTTTTTCATGAACATACGATGATCGCTTCTGGCCGTTTCTGCCTTTCGCGACAGGCAGAAATCGGCCAGAAGCGGTCGGTCGAGAGTGAGCGCCAAGATGTATTCATGAGCGCGCTGTTGCGCATGCTCAGGGAATACTAACGGCGGCATGAAGCTCAAGATTGTTCCTGAAAGGCACCACAGCTATGATTGCTGGCTATTTGCTACGATCAGATCAAGGGGGGGGCGATGGCGGTCTGGGAGCCAATTAACGGCGTGTTTATGGCTACGACACCATTTCTTGCAAGCCTAGGATGGCTGGAAAAATGGGCTAATTCGCCGCTAAGTTCGGCTATTATCGGTGGCATGATTGGCGCGGGTTTCGGGGCCTGGGCCGCAGGATGGATCGCCAAGAGGGACAAACGATACGATTCCGTTAACGAGGAAATCCGGGCTTGCAACTTAGCAATGCTGCTGGCTCAACAAGCATTCGGTCTTGCCCTATCGTTAAAGATTGATGCGGTAAAACCCATAACAGATGCCTATAACAAAGCTCGTAGTGAGTATCTGGATCCGAAGGTTGGTGCTGCTTCGGAGACGCAAAACCTACAGAAAGTCAGCCCGATAAACCCGCCGCTCGACGCGTTGCGCACCGCGGCCTTAGAACGCCTCACTCTGCCCGGCTCCGCCACTCGGGCGGTATTGCAGGTAGTCGAATCGATGAATTGCCTGAACCAGGCGCTGACAATTCGCAACGAGCTAACAGATATGTTTTTGCACAAGCAATACCCGCCAGGTATGGATTTCCACCACATGTATTTCGGGGTACCGAAGGATGGTTCCTGCCACGCCGGTTACATGGACTGTATGAAGAGCATGGCTAGGTACACTGATGAAGCGCTGTTTTTCAGCATGACGCTATGCCAGATGTTGGATGAGCAAGGGGTACAGCTGCGGAAAGAGCGTAAAAAGCTAGCTCGAGGCAAAGTGTCCATCAATCGTTTCCGTTTGGCTACCAGCATTCCCGAGGGGATCATCCCGGACGCCAAGAACTACGCGACGTGGTTTGCTGGCTATCAAGTGCAGGCCAATAGTAAAAAATGGTGGCAGTGGGGGAAAAAGTAAAACGGTCCCCGACACTCGAACACACTGTCATTTCCCCTGCCACCAGCTTACTGAACATCTCTGCCTTACGCCGACTGCCACCCTGTGATCTAGCGAGCACGGACCTTTTTATGCGAAACACTGAATGCGTATGGTCATCGGATAGATGAATGCCGCTTAGGCGATAGTTGACCGTCAGCTTTGGTTCGTTTTCTGCCAGTCATGTCCATGAAGCGCGGTGGTCAATTCCATGCAACTGCCTGCTCATCTCGAACGCAATCGGATGAGCAAATCTAAGCAATCCCCCCATCAAGCCTTAACCCAACGCTGCCGACTCCAACTACTCAACCCATCAACCGCAAACACCAGCACCAACATCGCCAAAATCACCGTACTCGCCTGAGCCTCCTGAAACAGGCTGAGGCTGACATAAAGCATCTGCCCCAACCCCCCAGCCCCGAC
>NZ_JBWKZB010000063.1:0-29921 GCF_059424105.1 Pseudomonas sp. GW456-E7
AGCTTGCTCGCGATGAGGCCATCAGCTTCAACATCTATGTTGCCTGATATACCGCCATCGCGAGCAAGCTCGCTCCCACAGGGTTTGGGGGTGTGCCGGCTGATCAGGTGCGGAACCTGCGCACCAGCCCGTCCAGCTCGTTCGACAGCCCGGCCAGGCTCTGGGAGTCCAGGCGTGCCGAGTTGGCCAGTTCCGCCACCAGTTGCGCATCGCCATGGATCTGACTGATGTGCCGGTTGATGTCTTCGGCTACTTGATGCTGTTGTTCCGCCGCCGTGGCGATCTGGGTGTTCATGTCGCGGATCACGTCAACCGACTCGCGAATCTGCCCGAAGCTGTTGCGCGCCTCACCGATGCGCGTCACCGATTGCTGGGACACTTCCAGGCTGGCGTGCATCTGTTGGGTCACCTGGCTGGTTCGTTTGGCCAGGTTGCCCAGCAGCCCGTCGATTTCCGCCGTGGAGTCGGCCGTGCGCTTGGCCAGGGCCCGCACTTCGTCGGCCACCACGGCAAAGCCGCGTCCCTGTTCACCGGCCCGTGCCGCTTCGATCGCGGCGTTCAGGGCCAACAGGTTGGTCTGTTCGGCGATCGAACGGATGGTCCCGAGGATCGACTGAATGTCGTTGCTGTCGCGCTCCAGCTGTTGCATCGACTGGGCCGACTGTTCGATTTCCTGGCTCAGGCGATCAACGCTGTTCACCGCCGCATCGATCTGTTGCTGACCTTCGCGCGCCTGGCGCTGGCCACTGTCGGCGGATTCCGCCGCCTGGCTGCAGGAGCGTGCGACTTCGTTGGCGGTGGCGACCATTTCGTGGAACGCCGTGGAGACCATGTCCACCGCTTCACGCTGGCGTCCGGCGGCTTCGGCCATGTCGCTGGAGACCTGGGTCGAACTCTTGGACGTGGCGAGGATCTTGCCCGCTGCGCCGCCGATGTTCTGGATCAGGTTGCGAATCGCGGTCAGGAACTGGTTGAACCAGTTGGCCAGTTGCGCGGTTTCGTCGTTGCCACGGATTTGCAGGTTCTGGGTCAGGTCGCCTTCGCCCTGGGCGATGCCTTCCAGACCGCTGGCCACACTGCGGATCGGACGCACGATGAGGCTGGCAAAACTGGCGCCGACGATGGCGAAGATGACGGCCAGGACGGCGGCGATGATGGCGATCAACCAGGTCAACTGGGTCGCGGAGCTCATCACGTCGTTCTGTTTGATCAGGCCGATGAAGGTCCAGCCCAGTTGCTCCGACGGCCAGACGTTGGCCATGTAGCGCTCGCCGTTCAACTCCACTTCCACCAGGCCCTTGCCGGCCTTGGCCAGTTGCGCGTAGCCCTCGCCCAGGCTGTTCAGCGGTTTGAAGTTGTGTTCCGGTTGTTTCGGATCCACCAGGACCGTGCCGGTGTTTTCCAGCAGCATCAGGTAGCCGGTTTCACCGAGCTTGATCTGTTTGACGATTTCGGTGAGCTGCTTGAGCGTCACGTCGATGCTGACCACGCCGCCGTTGGTGCCCAGCTTGTTGTCGATGGTGCGCACGGTGCTGACGTAGGTCGCGTCGTCCTGGGCCCAGTAGTAGGCCTCGGTGCGGAACGGCTTGCCCGGTTTGGCCTGGGCGGCCTTGTACCAGGGACGCTGGCGCGGGTCGTAGTTGTTCAGCTTCGGATCATCCGGCCACGACACGTAGCCGCCCGCCGCCGTGCCGAGGATGGCATAGGCGTAGGACGGGTGGCTGTTGCCCAGGTCCTGGAGCAGGGTGAAGACTTTCTTGTCCATCTCGCCCTGGGGAACGCTCTCGGCGTTGGCAGCCATGTAAGTCTTGAGGCTGTCGTCGGAGTTTCGGATCAGCGGCTGCTTGGCCAGGTAATCGACGTTCTGGCTGATGCCGTCAAAGAACAATTGCATGGCGTTGCTGACCTGACGAATCTCTCGGGCACTGCCGTCGATAAATTCGTCTCTGGCATCACTGCGCAGGTTCAGCACAACGAGGGTGGCGACCAGCACCACGGGCAGGCAGGCGATGATTGCAAACGCCCAGGTCAACTTCTGTTTGATGTTCATCCGCGCTCCAGATTTTCTTGTAGGCCCACGCAGTGCAGATGACTCGCGGTTTATTGGCAGCCGTAATCGTTCTTGGTCAACCCGGGTCCTTGAGTGCGGCATCGCTTTTGTTGTGGCAGCGATTGTCGGACAAATCACTTTGTCACTAAGGACTTCGGCTGTTGTCGGAGGAAATTGAGGCCTGTTGGGAAAAATCCTACGGAAGGCCTGAGAAGTGGTGTCAGCTTCTGTCGCAATTGCCTTCAATGTCCTTGCACAACAAGTGACGCAGGCTCGGCTATGATCCGGAACGACCCGTGGCGGTCGTCGGTTATACCCGTTGAAATCGGCACATTGTGTGCTTGTTCAATGTTCATAAGTCGGCAACCCCTCCCCCCCGTGAGTGGATTGCCGTATAACGAATGACTTTCGCGTGTTTGGTAATAAAGGACCCACAATAAAAGCTGATGAAGACTCCAAAACGCATTGAACCCCTGATCGAGGACGGTCTGGTCGACGAGGTGCTGCGCCCACTCATGAGTGGTAAAGAAGCAGCTGTTTACGTGGTGCGCTGCGGTAACCAGTTACGTTGCGCGAAAGTCTACAAGGAGGCGAATAAACGCAGTTTCCGTCAGGCGGCCGAGTATCAGGAAGGCCGCAAGGTGCGCAACAGCCGTCAGGCCCGGGCGATGGCCAAGGGCTCCAAGTTTGGCCGCAAGGAAACCGAAGACGCCTGGCAGAACGCTGAAGTGGCGGCACTGTTCCGTCTGGCCAATGCCGGTGTGCGGGTGCCCAAGCCGTTCGACTTCCTCGAAGGCGTGCTGCTCATGGAGCTGGTGGCCGACGAGTACGGTGATGCCGCGCCGCGCCTGAACGATGTGGTGCTGGAACCGGACCAGGCACGGGAATATCACGCGTTCCTGATTTCGCAGATCGTGCTGATGCTGTGTACCGGTCTGGTGCACGGCGACCTGTCCGAGTTCAACGTGCTGCTGACGCCGACCGGCCCGGTGATCATCGACCTGCCTCAAGCGGTGGATGCGGCGGGCAACAACCACGCATTCAGCATGCTGGAGCGTGACGTGGGCAACATGGCCTCCTACTTCGGGCGGTTTGCGCCGGAATTGAAGAAGACCAAGTACGCCAAGGAAATGTGGGCCTTGTACGAGGCCGGCACCTTGCACCCGGCCAGCGTCCTGACCGGCGAATTCGCCGAATCGGAAGATCTGGCCGACGTGGGCGGCATCATGCGCGAAATCGAGGCTGCGCGCCTGGATGAAGAGCGCAAGCAAGCGGCACGCGCGGCGGACGATGCACCGCCGGGCAAGACCGAAGAGCCGCCTCCACCGTGGATGCAGTGATCGGCTAAAGAAAAACCCGGCTTCGGCCGGGTTTTTTTATGGGTTACAGATTCAATGTGACAGACACCATACCTGTGGGAGCGAGCTTGCTCGCGATGACGTCCGCACATCCAGTATTGATGTATCAGATACACCGCTATCGCGAGCAAGCTCGCTCCCACAGGGTTTTGCGGTGCCTTGCAATCACGCTCGGGTCGGAGTGGCACAACACCCCGACTCAAGGTTTTTCAGGATCGGGCAATCCGGCCGATGATCGCCATGGCAGTGCTCAACCAGATCCTGCAACGTATCGCGCAATTGCCCCAGTTCACGGATCTTCCGGTTCAGCTCATCGATATGCTGACGGGCCAAAGCCTTCACATCGGCGCTGGCGCGCTGGCGGTCTTGCCAGAGGGTCAGCAACTTGCCGACTTCCTCCAGGGAAAACCCCAGGTCCCGCGAGCGCTTGATGAACGCCAGCGTGTGCAGGTCGTCATCGCCATACACCCGATAACCGCTGTCGGTGCGATGGGCCGCCTTGAGCAGGCCGATGGATTCGTAATAACGGATCATCTTTGCGCTCAGGCCGCTGTGGCGGGCCGCTTGGCCGATGTTCATCGGTTGTCCTCCAGATCCTTGGGTTTCCAGGTTTTCAACAGTAGCGCATTGCTTACCACGCTGACGCTCGACAAGGCCATGGCCGCACCGGCCAGCACTGGGTTGAGCACGCCAAACACCGCCAGCGGAATGCCGATCAGGTTGTAGACAAAAGCCCAGAACAGGTTCTGCCTAATCTTGGCGTAGGTCTTGCGACTGATCTCCAATGCGGCCGGTACCAGCCGCGGATCGCCACGCATCAGGGTGATGCCGGCCGCGTGCATGGCGACGTCGGTGCCGCCACCCATGGCGATGCCGATGTCGGCGGCGGCCAGTGCCGGGGCGTCATTGATGCCGTCGCCGACCATCGCCACCACGCCGGTTTCTTTCAGTGCGGCGACCGTCGCGGCTTTGTCCGCCGGCAACACTTCGGCATGCACGTCCTGGATGCCCAACGCCTCGGCCACCACCTTGGCGCTACCGCGATTGTCGCCGGTCAGCAGGTGGCTGCTGATGTTCCGTGCGCTCAGTTGCTGCACCGCTTGCAGCGCGCCGGGTTTGAGGGTGTCACCGAAGGCGAACAGGCCCAGCACCTGGGGATCGGGGGACTGTTCGATCAGCCAGGACAAGGTCCGGCCTTCTTGTTCCCACGCGATCGCCGAGTCTGCCAACGGTCCGGCGCTCAAGCCACTGTCCTCCAGCAGGCGACGATTGCCCAGGGCCAGGCGACGCCCCTCCAGTGTGCCGGCAATGCCGCGGCCGGTCAGGGACTGGCTGTCGCTGACGTCGGCCACCTTCAAGTGGCGTTCGGCACAGGCATCCAGAACAGCCTTGGCCAGCGGATGCTCACTGCCGCGTTGCAGGGCGCCGGCCCGTTGCAGCAGGCTCGCTTCATTGCCGTCGATGGCACTCAGATGAGCAATGCGCGGGGCGCCGGAGGTCAGGGTGCCGGTCTTGTCGAATACCACCGCGCTGACCTCATGGGCACGCTCCAGGGCTTCAGCGTCCTTGATCAGAATCCCGTAGCGTGCCGCCACGCCGGTGCCGGCCATGATCGCCGTCGGCGTCGCCAGGCCCAGTGCGCAAGGGCAGGCGATCACCAGCACCGCCACGGCGTTGATCAGCGCGGTTTCCATCGGCGCGCCATACAGCAGCCACCCGATCAAAGTCGCCAAGGCAATCACCAGCACGGTGGGCACGAATACCTGGCTGACTTTATCCACCAGTTTCTGGATCGGCGCCTTTGCGGCCTGGGCGTCTTCCACCAGGCGGATGATCCGGGCCAGTACGGTTTCCGCACCGAGGGCCTGGGTACGCACCAGCAACCGGCCTTCACCGTTGATCGCGCCGCCCGTGACTTTATCGCCGGGCTGTTTGGGCACCGGCAGGCTCTCGCCACTGATCAGGGCTTCGTCGGCGTGGCTCTGGCCTTCGACCACTTCGCCATCGACCGGGAAACGTTCGCCGGGTTTGACCATCACCAGGTCATTGAGGCGCAGGGCGCTGATGGCGACTTCCTGCTCGCGGCCATCGAGCACCTGAATCGCCCGTTCCGGGCGCAAGGCCTCGAGGGCGCGGATGGCGCTGGCGGTCTGGCGCTTGGCACGGCTTTCCAGGTACTTGCCCAGCAATACCAGGGCAATCACCACCGCCGAGGCTTCGAAATACAGGTGCGGCATGCGCCCGGCGGCGGTGGCCCATTCATACACACTCAAGCCATAACCGGCGCTGGTGCCCAGGGCCACCAGCAAATCCATGTTGCCGGCCCCGGCGCGTACGGCTTTCCAGGCAGCGATGTAAAACCGTGCGCCGAAGATGAATTGCACCGGCGTGGCCAAGGCGAATTGCGCCCAGGCCGGGAGCATCCAGTGCACGCCGAACGGTTGCAGCAGCATCGGCAAGACCAGCGGCAAGGCGAGGGCGATGGCCATGATCAAGGCCAGGCGTTCGCGATGCAGGCGCTGTTGTTGATTGTCGGTCGGCGGGTGTTCGGCTTCCCATACGCTGGCGGCGTAACCGGCCTTGGTCACGGCCGCGATCAGGGTTTGCGGATCGACCTGGCCGAGCAGTTCAAGGTGGGCGCGTTCATTGGCCAGGTTGACGCTGACGCTTTTCACGCCGGCCACCTTGCCCAGCGCCCGCTCGACCCGACCGACGCAGGATGCGCAAGTCATGCCGTCGATGCTCAGCTCCAGGCTTTGCTGCGGCACGCTGTAGCCGGCCTTGGCCACGGCATCCATCAGGGCCGGCAGGCTGTCGCTGGGTGCCTGGACCCGAGCCTGTTCAGTGGCGAGGTTGACGCTGACGGCACTGGCGCCAATGACTTTGCTCAAGGCGCGCTCGACACGCCCGGCGCAACTGGCGCAGGTCATGCCGGCAATCGGCAGGTCGAACGTGGTGGATTCGGACATCGGTCGCACTCCCTGTAGTAGATGACCACAGGATCAACCTTGCCATGCTGGCAAGGTCAAGTGTCAATCTTAGACGTGCCACTGATTGAATGTGGGAGCGGGCTTGCTCGCGAAGGCGTCGTGTCAGTCGACATCAATGTTGCATGACACACCGCTTTCGCGAGCAAGCTCGCTCCCACAAGGGTTGTGGGTCAGTAGCCGAGTCCGGCGCGCTTGAGGTACATCCCTTCCTGTGTCATCGCGATCCGGTACTTGAGGACATCGCCGGCCTTGAGCTGGATGTCCTGCGACCCCGGCGCGAGCATGCCCGGATTGCAACCCGGCATCTGCCCCGGGAGTAACTTGAGGCGCAGCGAGACGATGCCGGGCGGCAGGTTGAACGAGGTGCTCTGCTCCTGAAACAGCCGTGCTGCCAATTGATCCTGGATATACACACCGATCTCGCAGCTGGTCGCGACTTCCAGGCGCTCGCGGGAAATGATCAGCACGCCATAATCCTGACCGGCAGCATTGACCGAAGGCACGGCGGCGAAAAGGCTGAGAAAGCCAAACAGGCTGAAAACTGACCAGCGCATGGCTGAATCTCCTGAGTTCGAGTCATTGATGGACGCAGCTTGGCCGAGCGTAGCGCCGATTGCCAGCCCGGCAGCTAACTTCAGAACTTGACCTTGCCATGGTGGCAAGCTCGAAACTGGACTCAACCCTCGGAAACGGAGTCATCCCATGCAAGTGTTCAACGTTGAAGGCATGTCTTGTGGCCACTGCGTCAAGGCCATCACTCAGGCCGTGCAGGCCAAGGACCCGGCAGCCAGTGTGCGGGTCGATCTGGCGGCTAAAGAAGTCGGTGTCGAAAGTGCGCTGACTGCCCAGCAAGTGATCGAGGCGATCAGCGAAGAGGGGTATGGCATCAAACTGGCCTGATTTTGATAGTTAGCGAGCTACCGGAATGTTCAAGGCGTCCATGCGCGGCTAGACTGTCGGGCTGCCGACCCCTGCCTCACTGGATGCCTGATGAACTTCCGTACCATTCTGATTCTCGGCGCCTTGAGCGCCTTCGGTCCGCTGGCGATCGATTTCTACCTGCCGGCCTTCCCGGCCATGGCGCTGGCTTTCGGGACTGACGAAAATCACGTCCAGATGACGTTGGCGGCCTACTTCCTCGGCTTGTCCATCGGTCAGTTGGCCTATGGCCCGGTGGCGGATCGTTTCGGGCGACGCATTCCGTTGCTCACCGGTGTCGGCCTGTTCACCGCTGCCTCGGTGGCGTGCGCCTATGCGCCGAATCTGGAGTGGCTGATCGGTGCACGTTTCGTCCAGGCATTGGGTGGCTGCGCGGGCATGGTGATTTCCCGGGCGGTGGTCAGCGACAAATGCGATGCGGTGGGCTCGGCGAAAGTCTTTTCACAGTTGATGCTGGTGATGGGGCTCGCGCCTATCCTCGCGCCCTTGCTGGGTGGGTTGCTGGTCAACACCACAGGCTGGCAGTCGATTTTCCTGGCCTTGACCGGGTTCAGTGCGTTGGCGGGGCTGGCGGTGGCCACGGGATTGCCGGAAAGCTTGCCGGCCCACATACCGCGCCAACCGTTGTCGGGTGCGCTGCGTCAGTACGGTCGGTTGCTGGCCGACCCGATATTTCTTGGCCACGCCTTGACCGGGGGCATCGCCATTGCCGGGATGTTTGCCTACATCGCCGGTTCACCCTTCATCATCATCAAGCTCTACGGCGTTCCGGCCGAGCATTTCGGCTGGTTGTTCGGCACCAATGCGGCGGGCTTCATTCTGGTGGCGCAGGTCAACGCGCGGCTGCTGGCCAAACGTGGCCCGACGTTCTTGCTGGCGCGCGCGGTGTGGGTTTATCTCGCGGCCGGTCTGACCCTGCTCGCTGTCAGCGCTCTGCACACGACCCAGCTGTGGCCGCTGCTGATTCCATTGTTCATCTGTATTTCCAGCCTCGGTTGCATCAGCCCCAACGCCGCTGCCTGCGCGATGAGCGGGCAGGGCGCACGGGCCGGCAGCGCGTCGGCGCTGCTCGGTTGCCTGCAGTTCAGCGTGGCGGCCGGTGCCTCCGCACTGGTGGGCGTTTTGCACGATGGCAGCGCCGTGCCGATGGCCATGGTCATCAGCCTGTGCGGAATTCTGGTGGTGAGCGCTGCGGTGCTCACCCGGCGTTTGCAAAATGCCCGGGCGCTGGCGCAAGCCCAGGTTTGAGGCCGGAATCAGCCGGCAGCACGCTGCGGGTGGAGGATGGGGATCTGGTGAGGGGCCTGGATGCGGGCTTCGAGGGTACGCGTGAAAGCGCGAGCTTCTGCTTCGCTGCGGAACGTCACCGCATGCTGGTCTAAGCGGACTTGCCACTGGGATTTTGCCAATTCTTTTATCAGGATCTTCACAGCGGATCACCTCTCGTAAAAGACGTTACGCAAAAGACTGCCTCGCAGGAGATTCGATTGTAGTCCTGAATACGAGCATCATTGTGACAAGGATCAACTGTCGGACTGACGGTTTGTAACTAAAAAAAACACGACTTTTCGAGGGCGTCCACAGCGTTTGTCTGCGACCGGGACGTTCCGGTCGCAGACGAAAAAACGCAGAAACGATGAAGTCGGAAAGGTTTTTTCCAGCGCTTCAAAACCCTTCCAGCACAATCTTGCCCTTGGCCTTGCCGCTTTCCAGCAGGGCATGGGCACGGCGTAAATTGGCCGCATTGATCGTGCCGAAGTGTTCGCCCACCGTGGTTTTCAGTGTCCCGGCATCGATCAGCCAGGCGACGCGATTGAGCAGGTTGTGCTGCTCGATCATGTCCGCGGTTTCAAACAGTGAGCGGGTGTACATGAACTCCCAGTGCAGTGACAGGCTCTTGCGCTTGAGCTTGGTCACGTCCAGCGACTTGGGGTCATCGATCAGTGCCAGCTTGCCTTGGGGCGCCAATGCCTCGACCAGTTGGTCCAGGTGCTGGTCGGTCTGGGTCAGGCTGGCGACGTGGGTGACCTGATCCACACCGGCCTTCTTGAGTGCTTCGCTCAGTGGCTGGCCATGGTCGATCACCAGATCGGCACCCAGCTCTTTCACCCAGCTTTGGGTTTGCGCACGCGAAGCGGTACCTATGACTTTCAGGGCCGTCAGCTGGTGAGCCAGCTGCGTGAGAATCGAGCCCACGCCACCTGCCGCGCCGACGATCAACAGGCTCTGGCCTTCGTCGGTTTTGCCTTCGCGCACTTGCAGGCGTTCGAACAACAGTTCCCACGCCGTGATCGCGGTCAGCGGCAGGGCGGCGGCCTCGGCGAAACCCAGGGTCTTGGGCATGTGGCCGACGATGCGTTCGTCCACCACATGCAACTCGCTGTTACCGCCCGCACGGGCGATGGAGCCAGCGTAAAACACCTTGTCGCCGACCGAGAACAGCGTCACCTCAGTGCCCACGGCCTTGACCACGCCAGCCACGTCCCAGCCCAGTACCTTGGCCGCACCGCCTTCCGGCTGGACGTTCTGGCGCACCTTGGTGTCCACCGGGTTGACCGAGATGGCTTTGACTTCCACCAGCAAGTCGCGAGGGCCGGCAACCGGCTCCGGCAGCTCGATGTCTTGCAGGGCTTTGTCATCACTGATCGGTAACGAGGCGTAGTAGGCAATGGCTTTCATGGACGACTCCTGAACACTAATAAAGAAGCGATTCGATGGGGTAGATGATTGGCTATTTCTCCGGAAGATAAAACCGGCTAAAAGAGCAGTCTCTTTCAATGTTTTTTTGATAATCGGTGCACTTGATGCTGCGTTTCGATGACTTGCAGTTGTTTGTCCGGGCGGCGGACCTGGGCAGTCTGTCCGCCGCGGCGCGGGGCATGGACATGTCGGCGGCGGTGGCCAGTGCAGCGCTCAAGCGCATTGAACAGCAACTGGGTGCCCGTCTATTGGCCCGTTCGACCCGCAGCTTGCGCCTGACCGCCGAGGGCGAGGGCTTTCTCGAATACGCCCGCGCGGCCTTGGGCAATCTCGACGAGGGCCGGCGATTACTGGCCAGCGGTCAGGACCAGGTCAGCGGGGTTCTGCAACTGTCGGCGCCGTCGGACTTTGGCCGCAACCTGCTGTTGCCCTGGCTTGACCAGTTTCAGCGCGAGCATCCGAAACTGACCGTACGCCTGCTGCTGGGGGATCGCATCGCCGACCTGTTCCGCCAGCCGGTAGACATTGCCTTGCGCTACGGTGAACCGGAGGACTCCAGCCTGGTGGCGCTGCCCATCGCCCCGCAGAACCGCCGGGTGTTGTGCGCCGCACCCGACTATCTGACTCGCCATGGCGAACCGCGGCATCTGGAGCAACTGGCACAGCACAATTGCCTGTTGTACATGCTCGGCAGTAGGGTCCACGATCACTGGAGTTTTCACGACGGCAAACGCGAAGTCAGCCTGACCGTCAGCGGCGATCGCTTCAGTGACGATGCCGATGTCGTTCGCCTTTGGGCCGTGGCCGGTGCCGGGATCGCCTACAAATCCTGGTTCGATGTCGCCGCCGATGTACTGGCCGGCCGCTTGAAGGTGCTGATGCCGGAACTGATCTGCGAGCGTGCACCGTTGAATCTGTTGTGCGCCCATCGCGCTCAATTGAGTAAGCCGGTGAACCTGCTGCGCGAAATGCTTGTCAGCCGATGCACCCTGTTGAGCAGTCAATTTCCGGGCTTTTCGGATATCGATCATTAGTCGTACGAAAAAAGAGAAATTTCCCTCAGGAACTATCACCACCTATGCCGGGCGGAGGACAGGATCCGCCGACCAACCCGCATATACTAGCGTCCTCATCATCTAAGTAGCGTCGATCCCCCAATGGCGGGTCCACGTTCGAGTCGGCCCGGCAGCACGGTCATCCTTCTGGACTTCGCGGCATCGGCCAGGCAGCGCTAATGGGTGAGCAAGGCGTTGCCGGACTCATGGCCGTTTCCACGGATTGGCCGACGACACATTACTGGTCAAGATGTATCTGGTCAGAAGACGAAACGATTCAACAGGGAGTGAATACATGGAACATGCACCTTGCATCAGCCAGATCGCCACATTGCTGGCTGACCCAAAGCGCAGCGCAATGATGTGGGCCTTGATGGATGGTTCGGCGCGAGCAACCGAAGAGTTGGCTTTGCTGGCGGGCCTGTCACCGTCTTCGGCCAGTGCACACCTGGGGCGTTTGTCCGCTGGAGGTCTGTTAAGGGTTGAAAGCCGCGGCCGCAAACGTTTCTTCCGCCTGGCTGCCCCCGAGGTCGGGGCGGCAATCGAAGCGCTGGCCAGCGCGACCTTCGCCAGCGCGCCCCAGGATATTCCGGAGGTGTTCAAGCGCAATGCGCCACTCGTCAAACCCCGGGCAGTGCGCTCGTCATTGCTGAGTGCCCGGCTGTGCGACGATCACTTGGGGGGGACCCTGTCCGCCGACCTGTATCAGCGATTGCTGGAAGCGGGCTGGATCGAACATTCGGATCAGCGGGTCACGGTCACGCTCAAGGGCGCGACGGAGTTGGCGGCACGGGGAGTGTTCATCCAGGCGCTGGCCCATCACAATGGCAGGGTTGCCTGCGCGTGCCCTGACTGGAGCGAAAGACGCCCGCACATGGGCGGCTCGCTGGGTGCGGCCTTGTTGCAGCTGTTCATGCAGTCGGGGTGGCTGAGCCTGCCCAACGATTCCCGAGCCTTGCAGGTGACGGCGTCAGGGCAACGGGAAATTCATCGCTTTGCCCTGGAAACCGAGCTGGAAATGGCACTGTAGGCGCCGGCTTGCCGGCGATGGCGGTGCCACATTCGCCATCATTGTTGAATGAGAGGGCGCCATCGCTGGCAAGCCAGCTCCTGCAGTTGGAGTTGCGGTGTTGCTCAGGGTTTCACCAACCGCGCATCGAGGCTGTTCTGCGCCAGGCGTCTGGCCTGGTCCTGGGTCATGCCCAGGTGGGTGTGCAGGGCATGGAAGTTCTCCGTGACATAACCGCCAAAGTACGCCGGGTCATCGGAGTTCACGGTCACTTTCACACCGCGTTCCAGCATGTCGAGAATGTTGTGCTGCGACATGTGATCGAACACGCACAGTTTGGTGTTCGACAGAGGGCACACGGTCAGCGGGATCTGCTCGTCAATGATCCGCTGCATCAGGCGTTCGTCTTCGATGGCGCGCACGCCATGGTCGATGCGCTGGATTTTCAGCAGGTCGATGGCTTCCCAGATGTACTCGGGCGGGCCTTCTTCACCGGCGTGGGCGACGGTCAGGAAGCCTTCGTGACGGGCACGGTCGAACACGCGCTGGAACTTGCTCGGCGGGTGGCCCATCTCGGAGCTGTCCAGGCCCACGGCGACGAACGCATCGCGGAACGGCAGCGCCTGATCGAGGGTTTTCTGCGCTTCGTCTTCGCTCAGATGGCGCAGGAAGCTCAGGATCAAACCGCTGGTGATACCCAGTTGCTGCTCGCCATCGTTCAGCGCGGCGGCGATGCCGTTGAGCACCACTTCGAACGGGATGCCACGGTCGGTGTGGGTCTGCGGGTCGAAGAACGGTTCGGTGTGAATCACGTTCTGTTCTTTGCAGCGCAGCAGGTATGCCCAGGTCAGGTCATAGAAGTCCTGGGAGGTGCGCAGCACATCGGCACCCCGGTAATACAGGTCGAGGAACTCCTGCAGGTTGTTGAAGGCATACGCCTTGCGCAAGGTTTCGACGTCGCTCCATGGCAAGGCAATCTTGTTGCGTTCGGCCAGGGCGAACAACAGCTCGGGTTCCAGCGAGCCTTCCAGGTGCAGGTGCAATTCTGCCTTGGGCAGGGCGTTCAGCCAGTCATACATGATTCTTTTCTCATCAGGTGCAATGGTCGCCATTCTACAGAGGGTTGCCGCAACAATTGGTAAAACCTGACCAGGCGGTTCATCACAATGCTGCCTGTTCCCGTCGATAGGCGTAGGTATCGGCGAAGCGCGAGAGCAGGAACCCGGCGCAGGTGGTGGCCGGGTATTTCGCCGGGTGCAGTGCATCCTGACAACCGGGCAGGCATTCGATGCGGGTATCCGGGTGCGGCTCGGCGAAGAACGGCATCGAATAACGATCCACGCCGAGCGGGCTGATCACCCGGTGCGGCGTCGACAGGTAACGGTCGTTGCTCCAGCGCGCCATCATGTCGCCGAGGTTGACCACGAACGTACCGTCGATGGGGGGCGCGTCGATCCATTCGCCTTTGACGTTGCGTACCTGCAACCCACCGGCGGCGTCCTGATAGAGCAGGGTGATGCAGCCGTAGTCGGTATGGGCGCCGGCGCCTTGCTGCTCGATGGAGCTGGCCGTGTGACGCGGCGGGTAATGGATCATCCGCAACACACTGACCGGGTCATGGAAGCGAGTGTCGAAGAAATCGCGCTCAATCCCCAGCGCAATGGTCATTGCCCGCAACAGCGTTTGTGCGAGGGCCTGCATGTCGACGTAGTGTTGCTCCATCAGCGCTTCCCAACCCGGCAGGGACGGATGGCGATTGGGGCCACGCAAGGGTTTTTCCGCCAGTACATCAGGGTGCCCGGCCGGCAGGTGCAGGCCCATGTCAAAGGTTTCCTTGAGGTCGCTGGGTTTGTTCGGGTCCAACTGTTCGGTGGCGATGGCGCCGTAGCCGCGATGGTGACGGCTCTGGGTGATGTCGATCTTGAGTTTTTCGGCGGTGGGTTGGGCGAAGAAGCGTTTGGCGTGGTCGAGCAGGGCGTCGATGCGCGCGGCGCTGATGGGATGGCCCTTGATGTAGAAGAACCCCCACTCGCGGCAGGCGTGGTCGATGTGTGCGGCCACGGCTGGCCAGGCGTTCTGGTCGTCGTTGTAGAGCGGGGCGATGTCGATGATGGGAAGGTGGTTCATGCGCAGTCCTTGAAAACGCTGAATTTCCAATGTAGGAGCTGCCGCAGGCTGCGATCTTTTAAAAGCAAGATCAAAAGATCGCAGCCTGCGGCAGCTCCTACAGGGGATGTGGGTTACTTCGGTATTTCGGCCTTCATGCCTTCCACGTAGTAATTCATCGACGCCAGTTCCGCCGTGGTCGCGCTCACGCCCGCCGGGATTTTTTCGACGCCGGCCTGATCCTTGATCGGCCCGGTGAACGGCTGCAGCGTACCGCTCTTGATATTGGCGATGAGCTGTTCGGCTTCACTTTTCACCGCTGCCGGCACCAGGTCGCTGATCGGCAGCTCAACCGTGCCCTCTTTCAAGCCGCCCCAGTAATCCTGGGACTTCCAGTCATGGTCGATCAGGCTTTGGGCCGCCTGAATGTAGTGCGGACCCCAGTCGTTGACGATGGAGGTCAGCACCGCCTTCGGCCCGAAGTGCGCCATGTCCGAAGCGTAGCCCACCGCATACACGCCGCGACGTTCAGCGGCCTGGATGGGCGCCGGGCTGTCGGTGTGCTGGAACACCACGTCCACGCCCTGGTCGATCAGCGCGTTGGCGGCATCCGCTTCCTTGCCCGGATCGAACCAGGAGTTGACCCACACCACCTTGATCTCAGTGCCAGGGTTGTACTTGTTCAGGGCCAGCTGGATGGCGTTGATGTCGCGGATCACCTCCGGGATCGGGAACGAGGCGACGTAGCCGATCTTCCTGGTTTTGGTCATCTTCGCCGCGAGGAAGCCGCCGACGTAGCGACCTTCATAGGTGCGCGCCAGGTAGGTGCCGAGGTTCTTGTCCTGCTTGTAGCCGGTGGCGTGCTCGAAGGTCACCTGGGGAAACTGCTTGGCGACTTTCACGGTCGGGTTCATGTAGCCGAAGGACGTGGTGAAGATCAGGTCGTATTTGTCCTTGGCCATGTTGCGGATCACCCGCTCGGCGTCGGCCCCTTCGGCGACGTTCTCCACGTAGTTGGTGGTGATCTGCGGGCCGAATTTTTCCACGAGCTCCTTGCGTCCCTGTTCATGCTGATACGTCCAGCCGTGGTCGCCGATCGGGCCGATGTAAACGAAGCCGACTTTCAGCGGGTCGTTGGCGCTGGCACTCAGGCTGGCGCCCAGGCCGATGGCGGCGGTAACGGCGCAAAGCAGCTTCTTCAACGGACGGTTGTGCATGAACTGGAGCTCCATTTTGTTCTGTGGTTGGCAGGGGCAATGCAAATGGCTGACCAACCGGACAACAAAACCAAAAGATCGCAGCCTTCGGCAGCTCCTGCATGGCTTCGCGTAGCTCTGTAGGAGCTGCCGAAGGCTGCGATCTTTTTCAACACCAGAACCAACGCGGTGCATCTGACCAAACTCACGCCATCCACTGGTGCGCTAAGGTAAAACGAAACGTTAACGCCACCCCGCAGTCAGTAGCTCATCGGCACCACTCGGCAAAAAGGCCCGCCATGCTCACCACCCTCAAGCAAGAAGGTTTCCTGCTGTTGGCGTTGATCGCCGCATGTGTGGCCTATCCGCTGGAGCAATGGATGCTGCACAGCGGCCAGGTCATCGCATTGATCAGCGGGTTGGTGCTGATCGCCTTCATCGTCGCCGCCTCCATGCGCGTTGCCCATCAGGCCGAATTGCTGGCGGAGAAGGTCGGTGATCCCTACGGCACGATGATCCTGACCCTGGCCGCCGTGCTGGTGGAAGTGGTGATCCTGGCGATCATGATGAGCAACGAAGCCTCGGCCACGCTGGTGCGCGATACGATCTACTCGGCGGTGATGCTCGACATCAATGGCATCCTGGGCCTCGCGGCGTTGATGGGCGGGCTCAAGCATGGCGAACAGTCCTATAACGACGATTCGGCGCGCAGTTACAGCGTGATGATTCTCACCGCCATGGGGGTCTCGATGGTGGTGCCGGAGTTCATTCCCGAAGCGCGATGGAAGCTCTATTCGGCCTTTACCATCGGCACGATGGTGGTGCTCTATGCCTTGTTCCTGCGCATGCAGGTCGGGCCGCACAGTTATTTTTTCAGCTACAGCTACCCGGACAAGCGTCGCCGGAAGGAGCCCGGCGCGGAGCCGCAGCCGGTCAATCTGGTGCTGAGTATCGGCATCTTGGTGTTCGGGGTGGTGGTGATTGGTGCACTGGCCGAAGTGATGTCCAGTACCCTCGATCTGGGGCTGGAAGGGACGGGGGCACCGCCGGTGATTACGGCGATCCTGGTGGCGGCGATCTCTGCGGCGCCGGAGATCTTGACCGCGTTGCGCGCGGCATTGGCCAACCGCATGCAGTCGGTGGTCAACATCGCCATGGGCGCGTCACTGTCGACGGTGATCCTGACGGTGCCGGTGATGGAGGCGATGGCGCTCTATACCGGCCAGCCATTCCAGATGGCCATGACCCCGGTGCAGACCGTGATGGTGTTTCTCACCCTGATCGTCAGCGCGATCAATCTCAATGACGGCGAAACCAACGCCATCGAAGGCATGACGCATTTTGTGTTGTTTGCGACGTTTATCATGTTGTCGCTGCTGGGACTCTAAGAGCACCGCAAAACCAATGTGGGAGCGGGCTTGCTCCGGGCGGCGTTCCGACGAAGGCGTCGTACCAGTCAATACTCATGTGACTGACACTCCGCCTTCGCGAGCAAGCCCGCTCCCACAGTGTTAATCGGTGTTGTGTCAGGTCCCTGCAATCAACTGTCGCGCCGCCTGGCTGTGATCGGCAATCAAGCCCTTCAGGTCCAGCCCCTCGACCTGCCCGTCAATCACCCGCCACTTGCCGCCGACCATCACCCGATCCGCGCGATCGGCGCCGCACAGCAGCAGGGCCGAGACCGGATCATGGCTACCGGAGAAGCGCAGTTCATCCAGCTTGAACAGCGCCAGGTCGGCCTGCTTGCCAACGGCCAGTTCACCGATATCGGTACGGCCCAACAGACTGGCCGAGCCTTTGGTCGCCCAGCCGAGCACGCGTTCCGGGGTGATCTTCTCGGCGCCGTAGCGCAGGCGCTGGATGTACAGGGCCTGGCGCGCTTCGAGCATCATGTTCGAGGCATCGTTGGAGGCCGAACCGTCCACGCCCAGCCCCAGCAGGGCGCCGGCGTCAGTCAATTCGATGCTCGGGCAGATGCCCGAGGCCAGGCGCATGTTCGAACTCGGGCAATGGCATATACCGGTCCCGGCGGCGCCGAGGCGGGCGATCTCGTCCGGGTTGAAGTGGATGCCATGGGCCAGCCAGGTACGCGGGCCGAGCCAGCCGACGCTGTCCAGATAGTCCACGGTACGCAGGCCGAAGCGTTGCAGGCAGAAATCTTCTTCGTCGAGGGTTTCTGCCAGGTGGGTGTGCAGGCGCACGTCGAGTTGGTTCGCCAGTTCGGCACTGGCCGACATGATTTCCGGGGTCACCGAGAACGGTGAGCACGGTGCCAGGGCGATCTGGATTTGCGCGCCGTCACCGCGTTCGTGGTACTCGGCGATCAGCCGCTGGCTGTCGGCGAGGATCACTTCGCCTTCCTGCACGGTCTGTTGCGGCGGCAGGCCACCGTCCTTTTCACCGAGGCTCATGGAGCCGCGGGTGAGCATGGCGCGCATGCCCAGTTCGCGAACGCTCTCGACTTGCACGTCGATGGCATTTTCCAGACCTTCCGGAAACAGGTAGTGATGGTCGGCGGCGGTGGTGCAGCCGGACAGCAGCAATTCGGCCAGTGCGACCTTGGTGGCGAGGGCGAGTTTTTCCGGGGTCAGGCGTGCCCAAACCGGGTACAGGGTTTTCAGCCACGGGAACAGCGGCTGATTGACCACCGGCGCCCAGGCGCGGGTCAGGGTTTGATAGAAGTGGTGATGGGTGTTGATCAGGCCCGGCAGGATCACATGCTCGCGGGCATCGAACACTTCATTGCACGGCGCGGAAGGTTGCTGGCCTGCGCCGAGCACTTCGACGATCAAACCGTCTTGCAGCACCAGGCCGCCACGGGCATCGAGACCGTTGGAGGTGAAAATGGCGAGGGGATTTTTTAACCAGGTACGGGTCGCAGGCATGTTGGCCGGCTCCTCTGAAAGTTGGGTTCAGGGTTGCCAGCTCAGTGTTGCCCTGTCTGCTGATCCAGGTTCGCCGGGGAGGCGAGGTGGGCAGTTTCGATCAAAATGCCGTTATGGGCAAGCCCGGCCCGACAGGACAACAAAAACCCCTGTGGGAGCGAGCTTGCTCGCGATAGCGGTGTGTCAGTCAAATCGTTGTTGGTTGTGCCGCCGTCATCGCGGGCAAGCCCGCTCCCACAGGGTAGTGTGTTGGCAGTGATTACCAGGGAATGGTCTCACCCCGGTAATTGATGAAGTGATGCCCGCCCTTGCCGACATACGCATTCACCTGATCAACCAGGCCACGGGTGCTGGTCTCAACGTCGATATCCGCACCTTCACCACCCATGTCGGTCTTCACCCAGCCCGGGTGCAGCGACAGTACAGTGAGCGTTGTATCGCCCAACTGAGTGACGAAGCTGTTGGTCATGGAATTCAGTGCCGCCTTGCTGGCCTTGTACAGCGCCAGCTCCGGTGCATCGGGCATGGTCACGCTGCCCAGCACGGAGCTCATGAACGCCAGCACGCCGCTGTCCGGGCGCAGTTGTTCGACAAAACGCTGGGCCAGGTTGATCGGCGCCACGGCGTTGGTGAAAAACAGCTGGCCGACGTCGGCCATTGTCGCGCCACCGTTCGGCGTCTGGACATCCGGCCCCTTGACCCCGGCATTGACGAACAACAGGTCAAACACCTCACCCTTGAGTTGTTGGCTCAGGGCGGACACTGCTGGCTGATCGTCCATGTCGAGCTGTTCGATCCGCACCTTGCCCAGGGCCTGCAAGGCCTCGGCTTTTTGCGGATCGCGCACGGTGGCGGTGACTTGCCAGCCATCGGCCAGCAGGGTTTTCACCAGCCCGAGGCCAAGCCCCCGGGAGGCGCCGATGATGAGTGCGGTTTTTGCCTTGGACATGAGTGGCTTCCTTGAAAGTTCAGGATCGTGGATTCAATGGACACTGTTGCCCGAGCCGTTGTTGCAACTCTTCGCGTAGCGCGCCGAGTTCGGCCATGCGGGCTTCGATCAGTTTGAGTTTGTCTTGCAGCAGTTGCGTGACGGCGCTGTCCGGGTCGGGTGACTGCCAGATTGCCGCGACGCTGTTGCCGATCTCGCCGAGGGTAAAACCCAGCCGTTGAGCGGTCTTGATGTACTGCACCAGTTGCACCATGTCTGGCGGATAGTCGCGATACCCGTTGGCGCTGCGTTGCGCCGCGATCAATCCGCGCTGCTCGTAGAAGCGCAGCGTGTCGCGGCTGACGGCGCTGGCCTGGGCTAATTCACCGATGCGCATCATGACGTCTCGAAGGGGCTTGACCCTGGAGCATACTCCAGGCTTTAGCCTTGTTGCTCCCTGAATTGATGGAGCAATGACGATGTGGACTACAGCGCAATATCGCCGGTTGGTGCAAGGCAGTGCCTGGTATGACTTGTTGGTGACGATGGCGTTTGTCACGCCGTGGAGTTTTGCAGCGTTGCATGGGGTTTTGACTGCGCTGAGCCAGGCGTTGAATTTGCCGGGTGAGTTGCCACCGTTCGAACCGGTGCACATGTTGATGGCGAATCTGTTGGGCTCGATCGTCTGCGTATGGTCGGTGCTGCGGATTCGTGATCCTCAGCAGGTTTTCGGGCGGTATGACGCCGTGGCCAGATTCCTGTTCTCGGCCTGGCAGGCTTATGCCCTGATCCAGGGTGCGAGTTCGATTCTGGTGGTTTTTCTGGTGTTTGAATTGGCGTGGGGCGTGGCTCAGGTGTTGCCTGTTCGGGCCCCTTCGCGGGCAGGCCCGCTCCCACATGGGATGGGTGTGAACTCGGTCAAATGTGGGAGCGAGCCTGCTCGCGAAGAGGCCCGCCCAGGCACAGCCTAATGCCCGGCCTGCCACGGCTGCCCCAACGACACCGGCGCATACAACCGTGTCCGCAGCGCATCCCGTGACAACAGCACCAACACCACAATGGTCGCGACATACGGCAGCATCGCCAGCAGGCTCGACGGAATCGCCAGCCCCAATCCCTGCGCCACCAGGTGCAGGATGCTGGCGAGCCCGAACAGGTACGCACCGAGCAGCAGACGCCACACCCGCCAACTGGCAAACACCACCAGCGCCAGGGCAATCCAGCCGCGCCCGGCGCTCATGTTCTCCGCCCACATCGGTGTGTACGCCAGGGACAGATAGGCCCCGGCCAACCCGGCCATCGCGCCACCAAACAACACCGCCAGGGTACGCACTGACAACACCGGCAAGCCCATGGCACTGGCGGCAGCGGGGCTTTCCCCGACGGCTTGAATGATCAGCCCGACTCGGCTTTTCAGAAGGACCCAGGCCACCAGCGTAAACAGTGCGAACGACAGATAGACCAACAGGTCCTGGGCAAACAGCATCCGCCCGATCAGCGGGATCCCGCTCAGATAGGGAATCGCCAAGGGTTCGAAACCCGCCAGCGGTTTGCCGACCCAGGCCGCACCGACAAAAGTCGAGAGGCCCACGCCGAAAATCGTCAGGGCCAGACCGGTGGCCACCTGATTGGCATTGAACACCAGCGCCACCAGCGCAAACAGCGATGACAGCAGCATCCCGGCGAACATCGCCAGCACTACTCCGAGCCACAAGTGCCCGGTGTTGAACGCGACGATGAAACCGATCACCGCGCCAAACAGCATCATGCCTTCCTGGCCCAGATTGAGGACGCCGCTTTTCTCGCAGATCAGTTCCCCCAGTGCTACCAGCAGCAACGGCGTGCCGCAGCGGACCATGGCGTAGAAAATATTGCTCAGCAGATCGATATCCATCACAACGCTCCTGCGTGTACGGCGGTGGCTTGGGCACGGCGGGTCCAGCGCAGGTTCAAGCGCGGCCGGTAGAGAATCAGCACGTCACTGGCCAGCAGGAAAAACAGCATCATGCCCTGGAACAATTGGGTGATCGCTTGCGGCAGGTTCAGGCTCATTTGTGCGCTTTCGCCGCCGATGTACAGCAGCGCCATCAACAGGCTGGAAAACAGGATGCCGAGCGGATTCAGGCGACCGAGAAATGCCACGGTGATCGCCGCATAGCCGTAGCCCGGCGAGACCTGCGGCACCAACTGACCGATCGGCCCGGTGACTTCGCACACACCGGCGAGGCCGGCCAGACCGCCGCTGATCAATAGCGCGAGCCAGATCAAACGCTTTTCGCGAAAGCCGACGAAACCGGCGGCCCGCTTGTCCAGCCCGAGCACCTTGATCTGGAAGCCGACAAAACTTTTCTGTAACAGCACCCACACCGCCACCAAGGCGAGCAGGGCGAAATACACCCCGGCGTGAACCCGTCCATCCTCCATCAAGAGCGGCAAGCGGCTGGCATCCCCGAACATCGCTGACTCGGGGAAGTTGAACCCGGCGGGATCCTTCAACGGACCGTGAACGCAGAACAGCAACAGGTTCAGCGCGATGTAGTTGAGCATGATGCTGGTCAGGATTTCATTGGCGTTGAAGCGCGCGCGCAACCACGCCGTCAGGCCGGCCCAGGCAGCACCGGCCAGGGTGCCGGTGAGCAGAATCGCCACCAGCGCCCAGCGGCTTTGCATATCGATGATGTTGACCGCCAGCGCACTGCCGGCCAAGGCACCGAGCAGCAGCTGGCCTTCGGCACCGATGTTCCAGATGCGCGCCTGGTAGGCAACGGCCAGACCCAATGCGCACAGCAGAATCGGCAGGGCTTTGACCAACAATTCAGAGACGCCATACAGGTCGCTGACCGGCGCGATCAGCAGCCTGTGCAAGGTCAGCAGCGGGTCATGCCCGAGCGCGATGAACAACAACGATCCACAGCCCAGGGTCAGCGCAGCCGCCAGCAACGGCGAGCACCACAGCATCAGCCGCGATTGCTGGCCGCGGGGTTCAAGAGAAAGCAGCATGTGACACTCCGTTAGCGCGTGGCGGATGCGAGTGATTGAGGGGCTGCGAACTGGCCGGCCATCCAGCCGCCGACATCGCTCAGGCGCGTATCGACCGTGGCGTGGAGCGCCGACAGTCGACCGCCGCACAAGGCGCCGAGGCGGTCGCTGATCTGGAACAGTTCGTCGAGGTCTTCGGAAATCACCAGGATCGCCGCGCCGGCATCACGCAAGGCAATCAAGGCGCGGTGAATGGTGGCAGCCGCGCCGACGTCCACACCCCAGGTCGGGTGCGCGGCAATCAACAGTCTGGGTTGCTGGAGGATTTCCCGGCCGAGGATGAATTTCTGCAGGTTGCCGCCGGACAGGCTGCGGGCCGGGGTCTGGCTATCGGGTGTCTTGACCCCGAAACGGCGGATGATTTCCTCGGCCAGCGCTTCGACTCTGCTGCGCCGGATCAGACCCTTGCTCACCAGTCCTTGCTGGAAAGCGGTCAATAGCGCGTTGTCTGCCAGGCTCAACTCTGGCACCGCGCCATGGCCCAGGCGTTCGGCGGGGACAAAGCTCAGGCCCAGTCTGCGACGTGCGTCAGGGTGTAAATGGGCAACCGGTTCCTGGCCAAAACGCAGGGTTGCGCCTTCGTTGCGATTGAGGCGTTGTTCGCCGCTGAGCAGGGCGAGCAGCTCGTCCTGGCCATTGCCCGCGACCCCGGCGATGCCGACGATTTCGCCGCTGCGCACTTCAAGATTGATGTCCTTGAGCGAGCAGCCGAACGGGTCCGGGTTGTGCCAGGACAATCCGCGTACATCAAGGAACGCATCACCCCCGGTCACCTTCGGATAGTTTGCGATCAGCTGCGCCGCTTCACCGACCATCAGGCGCGCCAGTTGCTGATCCGTACAGTCGGCTGGCACGCAATGTCCGGTCACGCGCCCGCCGCGCAGTACCGTCGCGCTCTGGCACAACGTGCGGACTTCCCCGAGCTTGTGGCTGATGAACAAAATGCTGCAGCCCTCGGCGGCGAGCCGGCGCAGGGTGACGAACAAGTCGTCGGCCTCTTGCGGCGTCAGCACCGAAGTCGGTTCATCGAGAATCAACAGGCGGATGTCCTGCATCAGGCAGCGAATGATTTCCACCCGTTGCCGTTCTCCAATCGACAGGCTGTGTACAAGTCGCTCCGGTTCCAGCGCCATGCCATAGCGCCGGGACACCTCGCGAATCTTCGGCTCAAGTTGTCTGGGTGTGCCTGCCGCCGCGCCCATGGCCAGGGCGATGTTCTGTGCCACGCTCAAGGTTTCGAACAGCGAGAAGTGCTGGAACACCATACCGATGCCCAGGCCTCGCGCCTGGGCCGGGTTGCGCAGGCTCACCCGTTGACCTTGCCAGATCACCTCGCCGGAATCGGCCTGGGTCACGCCGTAGATGACTTTCATCAGCGTGCTTTTGCCCGCGCCGTTTTCGCCGAGCAGGGCATGGATCTCGCCAGGAGCAATGGTCAGGTCGATGGCATCGTTGGCCAGGCAGCCGGGATAGCGTTTTGTGATTGCGCGCAGTTGCAGGCGCGGAACAGGAGCGGGGATTGGGGCGTGATTGGGCATGACAGGCTCAGTGCTGTTGGACTTGTGCCTGTGGATAAAGCAATTATCTGGCCACTCGGTCAGGAAAACTTCGGACTCCTGTGAGCCGGGGCGTTGAGTACGCAGTTTTCAAATGTGCCGCGCAGAGCCCGGCACCACATAGGGGCAACGGCGCAAATCAAGCCCCGATTTTGCTCGTGGGATTTTGCTCAAAAAATGATCAATCGACCACAAGCCATACCGTGCAGGGTGCCGAGGCGGCCATGAACGGGTTATCCACAGATTGCTCCACAGTATTTGTGCGCAAGCTCAAGGCATGGGCATAAGCACTGGGTGGCTTTCTTCTAAAGGTGATAAATCGCCGTAACTGTTTGTTTTTGCTTGAATTTGATGCGCTTGATGGCAGATTGGACGAAAATTGAGCAAAGTCCGCAAAGCCGCATGACAGAAGGGTTACAGCGGTATGTGCTCAGGTTATCCACAGCCGGGTGCACAGCAGATGTGGGCAAATATGGAATAAGTGGAAAAACGGCGTGCCCCAAAAGATCGCAGTACGATCCCCTGTAGGAGCTGCCGAAGGCTGCGATCTTTTGCTCTTCTTTTCAGCGCTGTAAAAGAATCCGTCCACGACTCAAATCGGCCAGCTGTGACTGCAAGGTATCGATCTGCGCATCGCCCACGGCCAACTGCAGCTCGACCCCATTGGCGGTGAAGCTTTCATCCACAACCAGTCCACCTGCCTCCGACACCCGCAGCTTGACCAGCGCCAGCTCGGCAAACCCGCAAGCGCAACGCAACGGTACCCGGCTGATCAACTCAACCTTTGGCGCCGCTTGCAGGCATTTGTTCGCACCTCCGCCATAGGCCCGGGCGAGACCACCGGTGCCCAGTTGGATGCCGCCGTACCAGCGAATCACCAGCACCGCGACCTGATCACAATCCTGTGCCTCGATCGCCGCCAGAATCGGCCGACCTGCCGTGCCACCGGGTTCGCCATCATCGGTGCTGCGATATTGATCGCCGAGCTTCCACGCCCAGCAGTTGTGCGAGGCATTCAAGTCACTGTGCTTTTCAATGAACGCCTGGGCCTCGGCCGGGCTGGAGATTGGCGCGGCGAAGGTAATGAAGCGGCTCTTGCGAATCTCTTCGCGGTATTCGCAAAAACCGCTGAGGGTAAAAGGCATATGTATTCAAATGGCAGGTTGCAGGCCGCAGCCCTTGAGAATGATGCGGATCAGGTTGTCCCCGGCGTCTTCCATGTCCTGTTTGGTCAACCGGGTGCGCCCGGTGACGCGGCAGATCTGCGTGGCGAAGTCGGCGTAATGCTGGGTGCTGCCCCACAACAGGAAGATCAGGTGCACCGGGTCGACCGGGTCCATTTTACCGGCGTCGATCCAGGCCTGGAACACGCCCGCACGGCCCTGGAACCAGGCGCGATAGTCCTGGTTGAAATACTCGGTCAGGCATTCACCGCCACTGATGACTTCCATGGCGAAAATTCGCGAGGCTTGCGGCTGGCGGCGGGAGAACTCCATTTTGGCGCGAATGTAACGGGTCAAGGCCTCGGTCGGATCATCCTCGGCGGTGAGGGTGTTGAAGGTGCTGTCCCACAACTCGATGATGTTGCTCAGCACCGCCACGTACAAACCGAGCTTGTTGGTGAAGTAGTAATGCAGGTTTGCCTTGGGCAGCCCGGCGTTCTGGGCGATGGTGTTCATGCTCGTGCCTTTGTACCCGTGACGGGCGAACTCGTCTTCGGCGGCTTTGATGATGGTCTCTTCGTTCTTCTGACGAATGCGGCTGACGGGTTTTCCGCCGTGGGCTGGGACTTCAAAGGTCATAGGCACTTCCGAACAGGTAGGTGGGTGCAGCCAGTGCGTTGATAGCGTAAAACCGAAACCACCACAACCCTGTAGGAGCTGCCGAAGGCTGCGATCTTTTGATCTTGATTTTAAGGATCAAAAGATCGCAGCCTTCGGCAGCTCCTACAGGGGGGGGATTGTTCAACGCGTCGCGGCCAGGCTCTCGAGAAAACTCTCCAGCACCAGATGCGGGCGACGGCCCTTGCGTGTGACCGACGCCAGGCTCAGGTCATAAAAGCGTGCTTTCGGTTTCAGCGCGCGCAGACGACCTTGCTGAACCCAGAGGCTGGCATAGTGGTCCGGCAGATAACCGATATAGCGTCCGGTCAGGATCAGGAAGGCCATGCCTTCGCGGTCCGAGGCACTGGCGGTGCAATTGAGCGCCTGGTAGTGAGCCTGGATCTCCGCCGGCAAGCGGAAGGTGGGGGCGATGGCGTCCTGACTGTTCAGGCGCTCGTCGTCCAGTTGTTTGTCGTCGACATAAAACAGCGGGTGGCCGACCGCGCAGTACAGCAGCGAGCGTTCGCTATACAGCGGTTGATATTCCAGCCCGGAAAGCGCGCTGGCCTGCGGCACCACGCCGACGTGCAGGCGACCGTCGAGTACGCCTTGTTCGACCTCATTGGGCGCGATCATGCGGATCTGGATCTGCACGTCCGGGCCGCGCTCTTTCAACTGCGCGAGGGCATGGGTGATGCGCATGTGGGGCAGGGTGACCAGGTTGTCCGTCAGACCGATGATCAATTCGCCACGCAAGTGCTGGTGCAGGCCGTTGACCTCGGTGCGGAAGCTTTCCAGCGCACTCAACAGTTGCAACGCCGATTGATAGACCTCGCGGCCTTCTTCGGTCAGGGAAAAACCGGCGCGTCCACGTTGGCACAGGCGCAGGCCGAGGCGTTGCTCCAGATCGCTCATCTGCTGGCTGATCGCCGAACGACCGATGCCCAGCACGGTTTCCGCCGCGGAGAAGCCGCCGCATTCCACCACGCTGCGAAAGATCCTCAGCAGGCGAATATCAAAGTCGCTGACCTGGGCCAGCGGATCGGGACGGCGAGTGCTCATGCGGGTTACTCAAAAGTTTAGTGATTGGCTGACTGAACATTAGAAGAGTTGCATTTCACCGACTTTATCCCCGTGGCAATTTAGCTGCAACAACGGTTTTCAATCCTTACGCCGCTTATTGCCTTGCGAGGTTTTGCCCATGAACTTGCCTGAAAACGCCCCGACTTCGCTGGCCAGCCAGCTCAAGCTCGATGCTCACTGGATGCCTTACACCGCCAACCGTAACTTCCAGCGCGACCCGCGCCTGATCGTTGGCGCCGAAGGCAGCTGGCTGACCGACGACAAGGGTCGCAAGGTGTATGACTCGCTGTCGGGCCTGTGGACCTGTGGCGCCGGCCACACCCGCAAGGAAATCCAGGAAGCGGTCGCCAAGCAACTGGGCACCCTCGATTACTCGCCAGCCTTCCAGTACGGTCATCCGCTGTCGTTCCAGCTGGCCGAGAAAATCACCGACCTGACCCCGGGCAACCTGAACCACGTGTTCTTCACCGACTCGGGCTCCGAGTGCGCTGACACCGCGGTGAAGATGGTCCGTGCCTACTGGCGTCTGAAAGGTCAGTCGACCAAGACCAAAATGATCGGCCGTGCCCGTGGCTACCACGGTGTGAACATCGCCGGCACCAGCCTCGGCGGCGTGAACGGCAACCGCAAACTGTTCGGTCAGGCGATGATGGACGTCGACCACCTGCCGCACACTCTGCTGGCAAGCAACGCCTACTCCCGTGGCATGCCGGAGCAGGGTGGCATCGCCCTGGCTGACGAACTGCTCAAACTGATCGAACTGCACGATGCGTCGAACATCGCGGCGGTATTCGTCGAGCCGTTGGCCGGTTCCGCTGGCGTACTGGTTCCACCACAGGGTTACCTCAAGCGTCTGCGTGAAATCTGCGACCAGCACAATATCCTGCTGGTGTTCGACGAAGTGATCACCGGTTTCGGCCGTACCGGCACCATGTTCGGCGCCACCACCTTCGGCGTGACCCCGGACCTGATGTGCATTGCCAAGCAAGTCACCAACGGCGCGATCCCGATGGGCGCGGTGATTGCCAGCTCCGAGATCTACCAGACCTTCATGAATCAGCCGACGCCTGAGTACGCGGTTGAGTTCCCCCATGGCTACACCTATTCGGCACACCCGGTGGCTTGCGCGGCGGGCCTGGCAGCACTCGACTTGCTGCAAAAGGAAAACCTGGTGCAGAGCGTGGCCGAAGTCGCACCGCATTTCGAAAATGCACTGCACGGCCTCAAAGGCACCAAGAACATTATCGACATCCGCAACTTCGGCCTGGCCGGTGCGATCCAGATCGCTCCACGTGACGGCGATGCGATCGTGCGTCCGTTCGAAGCCGGCATGGCGCTGTGGAAAGCCGGGTTCTACGTACGCTTCGGCGGCGACACCCTGCAGTTCGGCCCAACCTTCAATAGCAAGCCGCAGGATCTGGACCGCCTGTTCGACGCGGTCGGCGAAGTGCTGGGCAAGATCGACTGATTTCTCCTTCTATATACCGATAAACAACGGGCGTCCGGGAACGGGCGCCTGTGGACAACTTTTCAGGAGCTTCCATGAGCGTTATTCCGCATTTGATCAATGGCGAACTGGTGACCGAGAACGGTCGCGCGGTTGATGTGTTCAACCCGTCTACCGGTCAGGCTATTCACAAGTTGCCGCTGGCGACCCGCGAAACCATCCAGAGCGCCATCGACGCGGCCAAGGCTGCATTCCCGGCCTGGCGCAACACGCCGCCGGCCAAGCGTGCCCAGGTGATGTTCCGCTTCAAGCAACTGCTGGAGCAGAACGAGGCTCGCATCTCGCAACTGATCAGCGAAGAGCACGGCAAGACCCTGGAAGATGCTGCCGGTGAATTGAAGCGCGGCATCGAGAACGTCGAGTTCGCTTGCGCGGCTCCGGAAATCCTCAAGGGCGAGTACAGCCGCAACGTCGGCCCGAACATCGATGCCTGGTCTGACTTCCAGCCGTTGGGCGTAGTTGCGGGTATCACGCCATTCAACTTCCCGGCCATGGTGCCGCTGTGGATGTACCCGCTGGCGATCGTCTGCGGCAACTGCTTCATCCTCAAGCCGTCCGAGCGTGACCCGAGCTCGACGCTACTGATTGCCCAGTTGCTGCTGGAAGCCGGTTTGCCTAAAGGCGTACTGAGCGTGGTGCATGGCGACAAGACTGCGGTGGATGCGTTGATCGAAGCGCCGGAAGTCAAGGCGCTGAGCTTCGTCGGTTCGACGCCGATTGCCGAATATATCTACTCCGAAGGCACCAAGCGCGGCAAACGCGTTCAGGCCCTGGGTGGTGCGAAGAACCACGCCGTGCTGATGCCGGATGCAGACCTGGACAACGCTGTCAGCGCACTGATGGGCGCGGCTTATGGTTCTTGCGGTGAGCGCTGCATGGCGATCTCCGTGGCCGTGTGTGTTGGTGACCAGGTCGCAGACGCTCTGGTGGCCAAACTGGTTCCGCAAATCCAGGCGCTGAAAATCGGTGCCGGTACTTCCTGCGGCCTGGACATGGGTCCACTGGTGACTGGCCAGGCTCGTGACAAAGTCAGCGGTTATGTAGAAGACGGCGTAGCCGCCGGCGCGACGCTGGTGGTGGATGGTCGTGGCCTGACCGTGGCCGGTCATGAAGACGGCTTCTTCCTGGGTGGTTGCCTGTTCGACAACGTCACACCAGAGATGCGTATCTATAAAGAAGAGATCTTCGGGCCGGTGTTGTGCGTTGTTCGGGTCAACAGCCTGGAAGAAGCCATGCAGCTGATCAACGATCACGAGTATGGCAATGGCACCTGCATCTTCACCCGTGACGGCGAAGCGGCGCGGTTGTTCTGCGACGAGATCGAAGTCGGCATGGTCGGCGTCAACGTACCGTTGCCGGTGCCGGTCGCGTATCACAGCTTCGGCGGCTGGAAGCGTTCGCTGTTCGGCGACCTGCACGCCTACGGCCCGGATGGTGTGCGTTTCTACACCCGTCGCAAGGCCATCACCCAGCGCTGGCCGCAGCGGGCGAGCCATGAAGCTTCGCAGTTCGCGTTCCCTAGCTTGTAAGTAGAAGGGCGTAGAAGGCCGACCCATTGGGTCGGCCTTTTTGTTTTAGAGGCTTTTTTGGCCTATATGACAGATTTGTGAAAATCAGTGCTTGACGGCAGATTCTGGAGGCCTATAATTCGCCCCACTTCCGGCGCAGTCGAAACGGAAAACTCCTTGATAAACAAA